>CAMAKT010000214.1 GCA_945836135.1 uncultured Clostridia bacterium
CATTGTGGTATGATATATCCAGAGCATATTTCTTGAGAAATTTCTGGTTCAATCTCTATTCTTTAATTTATTCAGGAGTCTATGCTTTATTCCAAATTAAGAAGCAGGAGACGACTGATGGAATATCTCCTGCACCATATGCAAGGAGGTATCATTTATGATGAATGAGGAACTGCTGGATTCAGATGTAGCTGTACAGGCAAACCGCAATTACAAGGACACAGTGTTCAGGATGTTATTTCTGACAGGGCGAACCTGTTGTCACCGTTCAATGCAGTGACGGGGAATACTTACGACAATCCCGATGAATTACAGATTGTCACTCTGGAGAATGCCATTTACATGGGCATGAAGAACGATCTGGCTTTTATATTTGACACAGGAATATACCTTTACGAACACCAATCAACCGTCAACCCGAACATACCGCTTCGTGATTTGTTCTACATATCAGCGGAGTACAGTAAGCTTGTGGAGAAGAAGTCATTGTACTCATCGGCAGTACAGAAGCTTCCGGCACCGATGTTCATGGTATTTTATAATGGAACTGCATCGCAAGCTGACCGTATAGAATACAGGCTGTCTGATGCTTACATCAATGAAGTTACGGAACCTGCTCTGGAGCTTAAGGTGACAGTACTGAATGTCAATGAGGGTCACAACGAGGAGCTGATGAAGCACTGCACCACGCTTAAGGAGTATGCACAGTATGTGGCGAAGGTTCGCAGATATGCCACAGATATGGGACTTGAGGCTGCGGTGAAGCGGGCGATTGATGAGAGTATTGCGGAAGGAATCTTAGAAGATTTTCTGCGGAAAAACCAGGCGGAGGTGGAGATGACGAGTATATTCGAATATAACAAAGAGGAAGAGGAGAAGAAGCTTCGCAAGGCAGAGTATGAGCAAGGAGTGGCGCATACGATGATTAATGCTGTTGAGAAAATTGTAAGGAAGAATGGCAAAACGGTGGCGGAAGCATGTGAGCTGTTGGATTATTCCGTGGAGGAGTATGAGACTGCAAAGAAGCTGTTTGGAGAGAGTTACGAGAACTAAATAAAATTTCTATTTATTTTATGATTGAGCTTACTTATTATGAGACAAGGCAGGATATTATACCCCTGCCTTGTTGCTTTCTCAAAATTATAATATACGTATTTATTGAATGCTCCAGGATGGTGGATTATTCAGATACCCGTACTTGTCCTGCATGTACCTCAATAATTCCATCATATCGTGCGGCAAGCTCCGGAGAGTAGTGATGGGATATGGATAGCAGTGTGAGGTCTTTATCTTCAAGAAGTGTATTCTCAATCTCGGCGGAGGTCTTAGGGTCGAGGGCGCTGAAGCCTTCGTCAAGAATTATTATACTCCTGCCGGCATACATGGCTCTGGCAATGGCAATTCGCTGGCGCTGCCCGCCTGACAGGAGACTGCCGTTTTCCCCCACTCTGAAGTCTATTCCCTTATCATCTATAATGCTTTTTATGTTGGTCTGCCGGATGATAGCTGCCAGCTTGGATTTATCTTCATTGTCAAAGTATATATTTTCTCCGATACTCTCGTCAAAAAGAAAAATATCCTGACGTACCATGGCAACTGTGTTTTGCAGCATCTGTGAGGTGGCTTTCGTTGGTTTGCCATCAATGAGTATTTCTCCGGTATCGGCAGAGTAATAGCCCGATATAAGCTTTGTAAGGGTGGATTTACCGCCTCCGCTTTCGCCTATGATAAGGTATTTTTTGCTCCTCTCGATATTCAGGAAGACGTTCTTCAAGGTTTTTTCCCTTGCTTCAGGATAAGTAAAATCTATATTTTCAAGAGTAATGCTGTGCCAGTCCGTGAGCGCAGGGAAGTCAGAGACTGTGTTTTGCGTGGTTTGGGTGTATTCAGCTATTTTACTCCATATAGGCTTAAGTGATTTAATCATGGGCAGGGTTGAAAATAAGCCGAACAGGGGGCTCGTTATGCTTCCCGACACCTGAATGACGCCCACCATGCTTCCATAGCTGATTTTGTTCTGCCAGATAAAATATGCAGCCAGCAGGCATATCACAAGCTGCATGGAAAATGCCAGCACATTGGATGCCGCCGCATTCGCAGTTTTTGTGTAACCGAGCTTACTGCCTGCTCCTCTAAGGGCATGATTGACTATGTCGAATTTGTTAAGGCGCGACTTTTCCTGTCCGAAGGATTTGATTACTTCAAAGCCCTGAACCACCTCAGCAACACTCTGAGTCAGTTTCTCCTGAGCATGAGACAGCTCGTCGGTGGCTCTTCGCAGCCTTCCGGTAAAATATGTGGGTATGACAAACATAAGTATTGTCATTGCCAGCATCACAACGGTGAAAACCCAGGAATAATGAGTCATAACGACTATTGCCAGGGATAACTGCACAACCATCTCCAGTGCCGATAATATCAGCTGTATATAACCGTCCTCTATTTTCTTTACGTCATTGGTCAACAGTGATATATAGTCGCTGTCATGGTGCTCATCAAACTCGGTGTAGCTCTTTTGCAAAATTTTATTTATTATATTTCCCCTGACTGCTTCCATAAGCCGCTGATTTAATGAAACCTGTCCTGCTGATGAAAGGTAGTATATAGCCCCGAAACAGACAATAAAGATAATGGTTATTATCACGGCCTCCTTAATCTTTCCTTTCAGTGAAATATCAATGGCATATTGCAACACAAGGCTGATTCCCACTGTGGCAACAGCCGAAAGTACAGCTAAGCCGGCAACAAACAGAAAATGCAGCCTGTATTTTTTAATGTATTCTTTCATTACATCGTCCTCCTGTGATTTGTTAAGCTGATTGTAGAATGTGGGGCAGAGACGATGTCAACAGGGAGTTTCCTGATATTTTGGTATTGAAAATAAAAAAACCTCGGGTCAACCCAAGGTTTTGAAGCTGTATATTGCATACTGCAGTTTAAGGTCATTATTCTTATTAAGAAGGGACATATCCGGCGAACTCTTTTTGTTGATTATCTGTCCGGTTTTGAATACAGAAAGCATCTGCCATCCCTTGCTTTGCATATCCTCGATGAATTCTGTTTCACCTGCAAAGGTGTTATCATTCTTAATAAGTGCCTTGAAGCAGTTAAGTGTGGCATGCTCACTAATATAAGGATACATTTCAAAGGCACCGTCATCGTAGCGCTGTACATCATAGTCCTGCACAAACAGATAGTCCATTGGGACTTTATACGGAATTTCGGCTTTGCTACCAAAATAAAATATTACATTGTCCGGGAGAATATCCTCCTGGAGCAGTTTCATGAAGCGATTGTTATGGCAGTACACAAAAAGTGTGCTGTCCTGTGGAATTGACCTTATTATGGGACTGTTAAGAAAAGCACAGCCCTGACCATCTATGAAGACAGTCTTCGCATCGGAACTGCTCTCATGGACGCAGCAGGCCGACTCGGTGAACAGTTCGCGCACCTTTACGATATACTCATCGTCGTTCTGCCGCATATATTCTTCAATCATATCCTTGATGTCATTAAATTCTTCAAGGGGTTCTATGGGCATGTCACTGATGCAACCGTAACGGATATAATATTTTTTATGGCAAACAGGACAAATAAGCTCGCCCTCCATAACTTCATTGTGCTTTATATCCGGATTCTCAAGCTCCAAATTCCTGTCACAGTGGGGACAGACAAAATCGGAAAACAGCTTTAGGGATATTCCCCTGTGGATTACGGGAACCTTTGCCTTGTTAAGCTGCTTTTCAATCCTGCGGTTCATTTCCGTCAGCTTGTCAATCTCCGCCTGGTTTTCACGAATTTTTTCAAGAAACTGCTCCTTGAAATCTCCAAGATATGTAAAGGTATTATCTGTATACAATGTCTGAAACAGCATATAGGGCTTCATTTCCTCAAGCTTGAAATTCATGCTCTTGAGCAGAAGTATGGATTCCATGACATCATCATCTGTGTCCGTGAAAGCATACTGCTTGTTCAGCTTAAGCGGTGTGAGAAGCCCCTCATAGATATAATGCCTTACTGTATCTATGGTCACGTTATGCTTTTTTGCGAATTCACCTATCTTCATAAAAATACCTACTTATATGCTAAATTATCGTTTAGTGCAGGTGGAGGTATAGAAGGCAGTTTTCCACTCCTGTGCCCCGTTCCGGCTGCTAGAAAGTGAGTTTTTCCGTCTATGCGGGGTATAGATGGCTGTTTTCCCGCCCCTGTACCCCGCTTCGGCTATCAAAAAGCAAGTTTTGCCGTGTAGGCGGGGTATAGATGGCTGTTTTCCCGCTCCTGTACCCCGTTCCGGCTATTAGAAAGTGAGTTTTGCCGTCTATGCGGGGTATAAATGGCAGTTTTTTCGCTTCTATACCCCGTTCCGGTTGC
>CAMAKT010000215.1 GCA_945836135.1 uncultured Clostridia bacterium
GATGTTTGAAAGGGGATTACAATGAACAAACCATTATTAAATGTTGATTTTCCGGATATGGATATTATAAGGGTTGAGAACACTTACTATATGCTCACCACTACCATGCATTTTATGCCCGGGTGTGAGATACTAAAGTCAGAGGATCTGATACACTGGGAGCATGCCGCATATGTCTATGACAGACTTGACAGCACACCGGCTCAGAAGCTGGAAGCCGGGAATATATATGGGGCAGGTATGTGGGCTGCAAGTTTCAGGTATAATAAAGGAACCTTTTATATTTGCTTTGTGGCGAATGATACCCATAAGACTTATTTGTATACCACCAAGGATATATACGGGGCATGGGAGAAGAGGGAAATCAAAGGCTTTTATCATGACAGTTCCCTGCTGTTTGATGACGACGGAAGGGTATACATAGCTTATGGAAACAGAGAAATCTATGTGACAGAGCTTGATGAGAAACTGTCCGGTCCTAAGGCGGGCGGCTTCCACAAGATGGTTGTAAGAGATGAGTGGAAGAATGGTCTGGGCTTTGAGGGAACCCATATTTATAAGATTAATGGTAAGTATTATCTGTTCTTCATTCATTCCCTTGAGGGAAGATGGTATAGGACTGAATGTTGCTACATGAGCGATTCTCTGGATGGGGAATTCACAGGTGGAGATGTATTTGCCGATGACAATGGATACCGCAACGCGGGTATTGCCCAAGGAGCCATCGTGGATACACCGGAGGGGGATTGGTACGCGGTTCTTTTCCAGGACAGAGGAGGCAGCGGAAGAATACCGTATCTTATTCCTGTTCACTGGAATGGGGATATGCCGGTTTTTGGTAATGACGGAAAGATGCCGGAAGATGAGCTCAGTGCATATGGCAGAGAAGATTTCATACCGCTGGTGGGAAGTGATGACTTCAGGAAGATTTATGGCGATGGAAGCTGTTTTGGCTTTAACAGGCAGTGGCAGTTCAATCATGAGCCCGATATGGAGCTTGTATCCAGGGATACGGATGCCGGCATATATTATGTTACAACGGATAAGCTATGTACGAATCCTACTGAAGCTAAGAATTCACTTACCCAGCGTATGTGCGAGCCGGCTTGTGAGGCAGAGGTTACAGTATATGGTGACAGGATGAAGAAGGGCGATTATGCCGGTCTTATGGCACTTCAATATCTGTATGGCTTTATAGGTCTGCGAGCGGAAGAAGATGGCTATAGTATTGTGTATATGGAGAAGCCTGGTAAGGATGAGAATGACAGTGTGATGGTGCTGGATAAGACTGAGAAGCCTGTTGTCAGGGTTAAGCTTCAGGCTGAGTTTACTGACACATCGGATCAGGCAGCCTTTTACTATGATACAGGAGATGGCTACAAGAAGGTATCGGTTATTAAGAACATGCCGTTTATGCTTGAACACTTTACAGGCTACAGATTTGCATTAACCTGTTTTTCCACAGAAGAGACAGGTGGCACGGCTGGATTTGGAGAGTTTGTATACACCTGTCAGGGTATAAAGCTTCCATAATATTTTTCGTTATATATAGATGCATTATATTATCGTTATATATAGATGCGTTATATTATTGTTTTAAATTAGTAAAATTGCTATTGATTTTGTACATCAGATTGTATATTATATATTTTGCAGATAAACAGACGGGAGCTTGTATTACAGGCTGAGAGGAAGGTATGAACTTCGACCGATAACCTGATTTGGGTAATGCCAACGTAGGGATGCTTTATTAACGTGTTTTTATTACGGAAGCTACCGGATTGGTGGCTTCCGTTTTTTACGTTATAGGAAATTTCATCAATTTCCTATAACGTAAAAAACGCTCCGCTAAGGATGCGCACTCTTATCATTTTTCTATATCGGTTTTACAGATTAGGGAAGGATGTGATGAGAAATCCCGGTGTGCCGGGCGGATAGAAGGGGAGCGCCTTGTATCTTGTATAATGCGATGGGAACCCGTGTTTCGGGGTGAGAGGAGAAAATAGATTCTCGACCGGACGAAATGATTCGTTTTATTATTATGGGATAATATTTTACCCGCCATTATACTGAGAAAAGAGGAGATTCTTATGAAAAATTCAAGGAAAGTGTTAAAAATGGTTGTGCTTGCCATGATGGTGGCTCTTGGAGTTGTCATTTCACCTATATTGAGAGTTGAGGGTATGTGTCCTATGGCACATTTTATAAATGTGGTGTGTTCTGTCCTTTTAGGTCCGTGGTATTCATTATTGTGTGCTACGCTCATAGGTGTAATCAGAATGGCTACAATGGGGATTCCACCACTTGCACTTACCGGTGCTGTTTTCGGAGCCTTTCTGTCAGGAGTATTTTATAGACTCTCAAAGGGAAAGATAATATGCGCTGTACTGGGTGAGATTATCGGAACCGGAATTATAGGTGCCATAGTATCCTATCCGGTTATGACCTTTATATGGGGAAAAGAGGGACTTACCTGGTTGTTCTATGTACCGTCATTTATTTGCGGTACCCTGATTGGAGGAAGTATTGCTTATGCTTTCCTTAGAAAGCTGGCTGATAATGGCATGCTCACCAGTATACAGAATACACTTGATGCTAAGAGTTATACATATAGAAGCAGTGCTTTGTCAAATGCACTCACAATAGCAGCCTTCGGTGCAGTGGTGTTCGTGGTTATTAAACTTCTGGTAACTAATTTTAATCTTACAGGTGCTATATGGACATATCTTCCGAATGCTTCATTAGGCATTTTTGCAGCAGCAGGAATGATATATTATTTTGTAAGGAAAGCAAAAGGAATATATGAAATCAATCAATCAAATTAGAAGAGAGGTGGCTGCAAGGCGACCGCTTATACATTGTATTACCAATCCAATATCCATTAATCAATGTGCTAATGCTGTTCTGTCGGTGGGAGCACGACCGATTATGGCTGAGCATCCTATGGAGGTTGCAGAGATTACTTCGACAGCAGGGGCACTTCTGCTTAATCTGGGAAATATTACGGATGTACGGATGGAATCCATGGGCATTTCACTTAGAGCTGCCAGGGAAAAAGGGGTTCCGGTGGTGCTTGATATGGTGGGAATTTCCTGTTCGAAGCTAAGAAGGAAATATGTAAATGAGCTGTTAGGTATAGCTGTACCGGCACTGATAAAAGGAAACTATTCTGAGATTAATGCTCTATATAATGAAAGCTATCATTCCTCCGGGGTGGATGCAGATTCAGCTCTTAATGTCTGTGTGATTGACAGTGTCACAGTGGAACTTGCTAAGAAATACGGCACGATAGTTCTTGCCAGTGGAAAAACAGATGTGATTACCGATGGAAGTAAGCTTCTTCATATCAACAATGGAACGGAACAACTGGCTGCGGTTACAGGAACAGGCTGTATGCAGGGAGCCTTATGCGCCGCATACTTATCAGCAGATGACGGTATATATTCTACGGCAGCTGCCTGTGCAGTGCTGGGGATAGCGGGGCAGCTTTCAAAAACAGAAGCAGGCAGTGGTACATTTATGGTAAAGCTATTAGATATGTTATCCACAATGAAGGACGCAGAGCTGGAAGAATATCTAAACATGGAGGAAATAAGAATTGAAGACATTTGATACAAGCCTGTATTTTATAACTGACAGTACAGGATTTGAGGAAGAGGAATTTCTATACCGTATAGATCAGGCACTTCAGGGTGGCGTGACAATTCTGCAGCTGCGGGAGAAGGACAAGACTACGAGAGAATATCTTTCGCTGGCAAAGAAGGTACATGAGCTCACCATGCAGTATAAGGTGCCTCTCATTATCGATGACCGTATTGATGTGGCCATGGCTGCAGATGCTGAAGGGGTGCATCTTGGGCAGAGTGATATGCCGGTGGACATTGCCAGAAGAATTCTCGGACAGAATAAGATTATTGGTGCGACGACTAAGACTGTGGAGCAGGCAGTGGAGGCATATGGGAATGGAGCGGATTATCTGGGAGTAGGAGCCATATATCCGACTACCACCAAGGTGAAAACGGTTCTCACTTCCACGGAAACACTTAAGGATATCTGTACTTCTGTGCCGATTCCTGTCAATGCCATAGGAGGACTCAATAAAGACAATATAGATATTCTTAAAGGGATACCCTTGAGCGGTATCTGTGTGGTCTCCGCCATTATGAAGGCAGACAGCCCTAAGCAGGCGGCTATGGAGCTTGCAGATGCTGCAAGAAAGCTTGAGATAATCAGGTAGTGTTATTATATTTTATATAGTTTATTTAATTAATGGAGGACTACCATGAAAACAGTTCTGACAATTGC
>CAMAKT010000216.1 GCA_945836135.1 uncultured Clostridia bacterium
CCCTTGTTGAGAATTCGCTTGGAAGGTACTCCTTAATCGCCACCCTCTGCTCAAGTACCTTATCCCAGCCTATGTAAGTGACGCCGAAACCGCCATAGCCAATAACCCTTCCAACCTCATAGCGGTTGTTAAGTATGGTTCCACATGTAAGGTGTATCGGGTTCTCCGGTAGCGTCCCGTCAATATAGCCGCAGTGTGGGCATACCTTGAGGGATGAATCATATGTTTTCATACAGCCGTAACATCTTTTTTCCATCGTCCTTAGCTCCTTCTTGTGTATATCTCGCATTGACTATTTCACATATTTGTACAGTGCTTCATATTCTCCGTAGCTGTCCACATACGCAGCCAGCATACTTCTATTAAGCGGAAGCATATTCTGTCTTCCCTGAACCAGCAAAACATCCTGTGAGTAAGCTGTCATCAGATACTCAAGTAGCTTTTCCGCTACCTTCTGCTCATCCTTATCCTGTGCCATGATGCTCCACTCGTAGCAGAAATCTCCTCTGCCTTCCAATGGGAAACCATCACTCTCCAGCACAACCATCACATAGCTTCCGCTAAGGTGTGACTGCACATCAAAATAATCCGTTGTAGAACCTGAGAATACAGGATACTCCTTAAGATAAAAGCTTTCTCCCTCATTCGTTACAGCATTCTCATACTCCATATCCCCAATAATAGCTTTCATATTGCGGGCAGTGTCCTTGTCATATTCCACAAGTCCGGTATTGACATACACCACAGGATATGTAAATCCCAGAGGAATCTGTCTGTACTCAGGATAAGCCTTGCAGTATTCACTGTAGAATATACAGTTATCCTTGTAATAGTTCTTTGCCAATGATGTAAGGCTGTAAGCATTGGTAAGATAGTAGCTGTCAAGTCCTGAAGATAAGAACAAATCAGGTGCCTCACCTGTCTCAATAGCCTCAGACAGTCTGTCAATATATTCCTCCTGTGAAAAAACGGTCACATTAATCGTAACGTTGTCATAACTTTCCTTAAATCGGTTTATAATGCTATCAAAACTATCCTCAATGGAGCCATAGATGGTATCCTCATACTCCATACACCACACATCTATTGTCGCCGTCGGAAGAGTTTCTTCCTCGCGCTGTTTTTCAAAATTGAATGCAAAAATTGTGAAGCCCGCTAATACAATGGCAAGTGCAATTCCTATAGTTGTGTTTCTAATCCTCTTTTTTCTTTTTTTGACCTCTTTAGGACTTAATACCTTTTTTTTCTTTGACTTACCCTCATCAAGACAGATATTAATAGCTTCAATAAACTCCTGGGCACTTTCAAATCGAAGATGCTTGTCAATTGCCATGGCTCTCATTATGGTATTGCTTAAGTTCTCCGATATGGACGCATCAAGCTCATGAGGCGGAATAACCTCGTCATTTATCTTACGGTTAGTGGATTCCTCCGGCTTCTCACCTGTGAGGAGATGATACATGGTGGCACCCAGTGCATATATGTCCGTCCATGGTCCCTGCTCATTTACCGTCTCATACTGCTCCGGCGGAGCGTATCCGGGTTTAAGAATAATCGACAGAAGTGAATCTTCATCTCTTGTGAAACGTGCCGCACCGAAGTCGATAAGCTTGACCACATTATCCTTGCACATGAAAATATTGTCCGGTGAGATATCCCTGTGTACAAAACCCTTCTCATGTACTGTAATCAGCGCATTGGCTATCTTGAGCACAATATCCGCTGCTTCCTTCACCGGAAGCTTTCCACCTCTTTCCTTGAGATATTTATTAAGCGGAACGCCATCGAGAAACTCCATGACAAAGTATGCCGTGTCATTTTCTTCCAAATAATCCAGCACGTCCACAATATTGTGGTTGCGCTTGCTGTTATCCTGATTGAAACTCTTGGTATTTACAGCCTCATCCCAAAAGCGTTTCTTCTGAGCGTCATATTCCTTCCTGCGCTTAACCGCATACAGCATAACCTTGCTTGTACCGGGAACACGATTCACTATACCGCTTGGATAGAACTCCTTAATCGCCACACATCGGTTCAATGTCATATCCCATGCCTTATATGTGATACCGAAACCACCGTTTCCCAATATTTTACCAATGATATAACGTCCATTCCTCAGAGTAACACCAATAGGAAGCATATATACCTCTCTCTTGCCGGAATTTCTGACATAACCACAATGTGGGCATATATCATATCCTTCCTCGTACTCTTTAAAACAGTTTTCACATCTGTACATATCTGCCTCATTCCCGCGCTCTCTATGCGCCTGTTGATGTATTCCAGTCAAAGCTGCTGCCGCAAAGCGGAACAAATACAAGCGTACTGCCTCCAAGCTCTATTCTGTCACGCTCATTTAATTCTGCACTGTCACACAACAGCGCACCATTAAGGTATGCAAGACTTCTTCCTGTGCCTAATTGTATATAAAACTTACAATGCTTTGGCTCGAAGGTTATTACAATATGCTCACTTCTTGATACCCGTTCATCTCCCGCTAACACCACATCATTTACCGTCTCAAGTCTTCCGACCCTGTTGGCTCCTGTCTTAAGCGTATAGCTACTTCCGGCTTCTGCACCCTTGATGCAGACTAACCAGCCCACTACCGGCTCAATCTGTGTATCCTCCTTATCCCAAAAGCGGATAGTCTTGTTATCTTCATTTTCCTGAGCAATTCCGGTATAGCCCTGAAGCTTAACAACCGATTGTTTCCTATTCGCCTGCTGTGTGTCAGTATCTCCTCTGCATTCATTCGTGACTGCGGATTCGTTCGATATAACAGGTGGAAATGACTGTTCAGGAAAACTGATATACTCCTCAGCCTGG
The DNA here is from genome assembly GCA_945836135.1 of uncultured Clostridia bacterium. Classification (GTDB taxonomy): domain Bacteria; phylum Bacillota; class Clostridia; order Lachnospirales; family Lachnospiraceae; genus CAG-882. The sequence continues at coordinate 2,830 of CAMAKT010000216.1, forward strand.
TCGGTCGCCATGTTGTCCTCTATTCTTTCCTTGTCTTTCTTTTTCTCCTTCTTCTCGCCAAGCCGTCTAAGCTTCTCCTCTTCCTTCTTTTCCTTTGCATCCTCCCGGTTGCTATTCTTTTTCTGCTTTTTCTCTCCCAACAGGGTATACACATTACTTCCGCATTTTGGGCATTTCTCGTCCCTATTAGCATCAAAGAAATGTCCATTATCGCATTTTGCATACAGCATCTTCATACCATATCCTCCCGGGACTAGCACCATACCGCTATAGCAGTATAGTTATCCATATTTTTTCCTGAACCGTTCTTTCTCACAACCTCCACCATAGCCTGTACCCACTCCTCAACAGTACTGCTGGCTTTGAGAAGCTTACACATCTGCTTCTCCTCAATCAATTCCCAGAATCCGTCGCTACACAGCAAGAATGCCTGATAATCCTCAAGATGTGTCGGCTGTGCCAGCTCATACATTGGCTTTTCCCATTCGATGCCCATAACACGAAGAAGTCTATTGCGGTCAGGATGGTTTCTTATCTGCTTTTCCTTAATCTCTCTCGCAAAAGCAAGCATTTGCGGAACGCTATGGTCCAACGTCCTGAGTTTCACTTTATTTTTTGCAAAAGCATACAGTCTGGAATCCCCGATATGTCCCCATTGCACATTGTTTCCTTCTATATACATTCCCACCGCGGTGGTCTTCATGTCAGCCTTGGCATTCTGACTCTCCTGCTCAGCCATCAATGCATCCTGCGCGGCACAAAAGGCATTATGCAGGAAACTCTCATCCATGGTCGACGTACTGTTAAAAATCTGTCCGAACACATCAACCACCAGTGCCGAAGCCACCTCGCCCTTGCCGTGTCCTCCCAATCCATCGCATAGTATCAGACACTTCTGTCCATTCTTCTCATATACACACGCGGCATCCTCATTAATCTCTCTTCCGCCCTTATCGGTAAACACCATGTAAGTTATCATACATCACAGCCTCCGTTGTCTCTTTTTTCTCATATGATACATTTCCGGAAATATTTCAAACGTTCAACATCTATGGAAATATTATCAAATAATTAATTTCCTACACCTCAGATGTAAAAAATGTGCATTTTTTTGTAATAAAATGCAAAAAACATATATAAGCAGAACTAAATCTCCAGAGATGTTTATTTACTATTAATATAATTTTTTGATTTTTAATATCTATAGTATACATTTTCTGCAAATAAATAGCAATAGTCTGTTCTTTGTTTTTTTCTTTATTTGTAGTATTCAATAAGGAGGTTTATTATGAGTGAACTTACAAAAATCATTGGCGAACGGCTGCGGCTGGCGGTGGAGAGCGTGATGTGCTGACAGATCCTCGCGGCGAAGTCGCTGCGGGACGAGAGCATGAAGGTCTATGCGGCGCTGAAGCATGGGAGTCTGGACGAGGCCAGACAGGCCGTGTCCATGATCGTCGGACGCGACGTGG
>CAMAKT010000217.1 GCA_945836135.1 uncultured Clostridia bacterium
ATCTACTTGTACACTATAGCATGATTTCCTCATCAGTAAAAGTCTTTTTGAGATTGTTCTGCATATTGTGCGTAATCACATAATCGGCACAGTCCTTTGCTTTTTTCAGCATATCCGCATCCGTATATATATCTGCCAGTTTAAAAATCATATCTCCGCTCTGCCTTATCCCGAAGAAATCTCCCGGTCCGCGAAGCTTCAAATCCTGCTCTGCAATATAGAAACCGTCATTAGATTTGCCAATAATGTCTAATCTTTCCTTTGTCTCCTTCTTCTTTGAGGTGCTGATAAAAATGCAGTATGACTGTGCATCTCCTCTTCCCACGCGTCCCCTTAGCTGATGAAGCTGTGCCAGCCCGAATTTTTCTGCATTTTCTATCATCATAACCGTGGCATTGGGTACATTTATGCCTACCTCAATAACTGTGGTGGAGACAAGCACCTGCGTCTGCCCTGATGCAAATCTTTCCATAATCTCATTTTTCATATCTGCGGACATCTGTCCATGTATCCCCTCAACGCTGATTCCCGGAAGCTTATTTTTTAGTTCTAAGGTATACTCCTTGACATTCTCGCTTTCGGAAACCTCACTTTCCTCAACCATAGGACAGATAACATATGCCTGATGCCCCTTTGCAACCTCATTAATGATAAAACGATATGCATTCGGTCTGAAGTCCTCACCCACAACCGCATTCTTAATCGGAAGGCGTCCTGCCGGCATAGCATCAATCACCGATATATCGAGGTCACCATACAAAATAATTGCCAATGTTCGTGGAATAGGTGTTGCGCTCATAACACACACATGGGGATGTCCGCCCTTCTTTGCAAGCATACTTCTCTGATTCACTCCGAAGCGGTGCTGCTCGTCGGTGATTACAAGGCCAAGATTATTGTATTCCACTTTATTCTGGATAAGGGCATGAGTTCCGATAATTATATCAGCCTCACCGTTTTTTATCTTCTCCTGCACGGTACGCTTATCGGCTGCCGTCATGGAGCCCACTAATAGTACAGGGTGCACCGGAATATGGTGTTCATCAAACAGGCGGCACATCGTGTCATAATGCTGCTTGGCAAGCACCTCCGTCGGTGCCATCATAGCTCCCTGATAACCGGATAAAACCGCATTAACCAGTGCAAGCACGGCAACTATGGTCTTGCCGGAACCAACATCTCCCTGAATCAGCCTGTTCATAATACGGCTTCCCGACATGTCTGCCATAATCTCATCATATGCCTTTTTCTGGGGTGCAGTGAGTTTAAAAGGAAGCTCACTAATAAGACGCAACACTTCCTCATGTTCGGTAATATAACATTCGTTTGCCAGATACTCTCTTTTTCCTTTCAGAATATCCATCTGCATAAAGAAAGCGAAGAACTCATCAAAAGCCAGACGTTTTCTAGACCGAAACATCTCATCCGTTCCCCGTGGGAAATGGATGTGAACTATGGCATCATTTAAAGGCATAAGCTCATAGCGTTCTAACAATTCCTTTGGCATATATTCAAAGTTGTCTTTATTTTTGTCAATGGCAAAATATTGTGTAACTGCCTTTATTACCATATTGTTAGTCAAGCCTTTAACAAGGGGATAAATCGGCTGAATGTAATGAAGCTTCTGCTCATATTCTGCCGGCGTATACAGCTTAGGCTGCTCCATGGTGACAAGACTTCCCTTACAAACCACTCTGCCCCTTACCATGTACATGCAGCCACGCCGTAGAGAATTCTTCATAAATGGCATATTAAACCATGTAAGTTTAACACGGCTTCCCTGCTCATCAACGGCAAAAACCGTTGTCACGGTAAGTTTTTTTAGTGTCTTCTGTTCCACATCGGAAAATACGGATATATAGATTGTATATACGCCATCCTCATCAATCTCGCCAACAAGTACAGGTTCCCTGAATACATCATAAGAACGCGGAAAATAAAAAGGAAGCTGCGACGTATCCGTAACTCCGGCTTTTGCAAATAATTGTTCTGTTTTCTCACCTATGCCCTTGAGTTCCCGAAGTCTCATATATACCCCCAACTATAACCTATTAATACAAGAACCCCTCACAGTTCAGCCATGAGGGGTTAAAGCTTTCTATTCAACTGATACGATATAGTAGTATATCGGCTGACCACCGCTGTGAATCTCCAAATCCAAATCAGGATAACTATCCGATATCTTATCCGCAAGAGCATCCGCCTGTTCCTGGGTCATATCCTCACCGAAATATACACTGACAAGCTCGGAATCCTCATCAATAAGCTGTGCAAGCATATCCAGAGTTGTGGTCTCTATATCCTGGCCTACGGAAAGTATTGTCTTATCACCGATACCCATAATATCATTCTGCTTGATTTCCTTGCCATCCATGGAAGTATCACGGATTGCGTAAGTTACCTGACCGGTCTTGACATTCTTCATCTCATGAGTCATTACTTCGATGTTATGTTCTGCATCGTTACTCTCATCAAAATTAATAAGAGCCGTAATTCCTTGAGGAATGGTCTTAGACGGAATGACATGTACCTTCTTGTCCTTTACAATGGACTGTGCCTGATTTGCGGCAAGGATAATATTCGAGTTATTAGGTAAGATAAACACATCATCCGCATTAACCTTATCAATTGCATTGAGCATATCCTCTGTGCTAGGGTTCATTGTCTGACCGCCCTCTATGATGACGTTGACACCAAGGCCTTCAAATATCTCACTTAAGCCAGCACCTGCCGAAACAGAAATAAAGCCGTATTTCTCTCTAGGCTGTGCAGCCTTCTCCTGTGCTGATTTCTTCTCTGCTTCTGCCTTCTCAGCTTCCTTAATCAGTTTCTCCTTATGCTCCTCACGCATATTGTCAATCTTAATCTTAGACAGTGAGCCATAGGTAAGTGCCTTCTGAATTGCCAGACCAGGATCGTTGGTATGTACATGTACCTTAACAATATCCTCATCGGCAACAACTACTATTGAATCACCTAATGATTCAAGATACGCCTTAAAATTAAGTTCATCGCCATTGTCAAACTTCTTCTCGATATTAATAATGAACTCAGTGCAGTAACCGAACTTAATATCCGCCTGAGATACTTCAGCCTCAACCTTGGCTGCTGTACCGCTGCCGAGAGCTGCACTCAAATCAATTTCTTTGCCAAGCAGACAGTCATAGGCTCCGGAAAGAACCTCAATAAGACCTTGTCCACCGGAATCAACCACACCTGCTTCTTTAAGGACAGGAAGCATCTCCGGTGTCTGTGAGAGCACATAACGACCGTGCTCTAATACCCTGCCTAATATATCCTCTAAGTCATCGCTCTCAAGTGCAAGTTCGCTCATCTTATCGGCAATGCCCTTAGCTACGGTAAGTATTGTACCTTCCTTAGGCTTCATAACTGCCTTATAAGCTGTCTCTGTAGCCTTCTGGAATGCTGCTGCAAGAACCTGTACATCAATAACGGTAACCGTCTTGATTTCCTTGGTAAAGCCTCTGAAAAGCTGTGAAAGGATAACGCCCGAATTACCTCTTGCTCCTCGTAAAGAACCGCCGGAGATTGCCTTAGCAAGATTCTCCATATTCGGTGCCGAAATTGCGCTGACTTCCTTTGCCGCAGACAGAATCGTCATTGTCATGTTGGTACCTGTATCGCCATCCGGCACGGGAAATACATTCAGTTCGTTAATTGCTTCTTTCTTTGCTTCCAGACTGGCAGCACCGGCTAAGAAACATTTCTTAAGCATTGCTGCGTCTATGGTATTAATAGCCACTGTTAAAATCCTCCTTAAAACGGTTAATCGATTACTCTTACGCCATCAACAAAAATGTTGATATGCTTAATCTTCATACCTGCAAACTCTTCAACCTTATACTTTACACTATTGACAAGGTTGTCTGCAACAGCAGAAATTGAAACGCCATAGGACACAATAACATGAAAATCCAAAGTAATCAAGTTCTCTTCATCAATATTTACATTAATTCCATGTGTAAGGCTCTCCTTCTTAAGAAGCTTAACAAGTCCATCCTTCATACTGACAGCAGCCATACCTACGATGCCAAAGCTCTCTATAGCCGTTGTTCCGGCATACATTGCAATAACCTCCGGGTCTATCATAACTGTTCCTAATTTATTCTCAATTCGACCTTTCATGGTTCCTCCAATCTCCGTGGAAATCACGGTATACAAAATCATGATGTTATCATTATACATTATTTTAATGCAAAAGGGAACTTAAAACTTAAAATCTTTAAAAAAATATTTTTTCTGGCCACACACCTGAGGCCTATGGAAGTTCC
>CAMAKT010000218.1 GCA_945836135.1 uncultured Clostridia bacterium
AATTAACATATCTGTATTTTCAACAATGGATAACAGCACTATGCCCGGATTATCTGTTGCGCTTCGTACTAAACTATATATTGTATATATATATCCCTGATACTCAATCTGCTTTCCCTCCGCTATCTCAAGAAGCGTTTTTATCAATTTGACTGCATATTCCTTAAAATTGACTCTCTGCACATAACTTTTATCAGTTTCAATATCAATCCAGCCATAGATTTCCAGTTTTCTAAGCATCCAGTTTGCTTTATCCCTTGCAGATTTCCCTTTCACTTCTTCCTCGTCAAACTCTGCTGCCTGCGCCTGCTCAAAATAATATTGCAGTTCTTCCACCAAAATATCTCTTTCTACTCCAAAAGACAGCTGATGATCCATAACGGAAAAAAGTTTACATATGCAATCCCAATATACCACTTTATTTGGTGATGCTAATGGTACGAAAAAATGCTCATCTATGATGTGAAACACCTTTGTTCTCCTTTCTTCAAGTCTTACTTACTATAGAACAACTGCTTTGGGCTCTTAGGTTTATCAGGAATACTCATTTTAATTACTCCCTTTTCAACCAATGGCAACACATGTGTTTGGATTGCATATGTCACAGAACTCAGACCTAAATATTCGCATATTTCTTTTCTTGTTCTTGGTGTTTTACAGAATAAAACCAAGTCATTTCCATCAAACATCCCTAAAGCCTCATTTTTTTCTGCAATTTCATGTTTGTATAGTTTTACAATAAAGCTGCCTCGTTCATCTGAGAACTCCGGCTGACGCAAATTATACTCCTGCATTGTCCTCCTAATCGTAGGAATACCGGAATATCGATTTTCTGTAATTCTCATAACCTCAAGTTCGGATGCAAGTACAGGATTCCTTGTATCCGGCTGTACCTTACCTAATTGGTTAATCTTTATTCTCCCATATACTCCACCGGGATTTCTAATCTCAATTCTATCGGAAAACATTATCAGTTGAATCGGCATTCCTTCTGTATGAACACTATAATCGCGATGTACCAGTGCATTAAGAATCGCCTCCCTGATTGCCGGAATTGGATAGTCCGTCCTGTCTTCGCGTTTACCGGTATCCGGATTAATTATCGTTTTGGTGCGCATATTTCTGTTGACAAAGTGTATGGCACCATCAAGCATTTCAGATATATTGCCCTCAATCCGCTGGTTATCCGTAAACCTTTCTCCCAGCTCTCCTATAACACCGATTTCATTTCCCGGAACAACAGTTGCAATAATACACAACTGCGGGAAATAGGCCTGAGGATATGGGCTGAAATTCATCACTGCACTTAATGTAATCTCACCATTCCGCTTTATACTCATCAACTCGTATATCTCATTATCCTTCATTGCCGACAAATGTGGTTTTCCTTTTTTCAATAATTCTACATACTCCGTAAGCAGTTCCTGCTTTAATGAAGCAAAGGTTGCTCGCGCGACACATCTTACGTCATCCTGGTATTTTTTCCTATACGCTTCGTAGCTATATACTTCATATTCGGTCATTGGCTCATCACTATCGCCAATACGCGTATATGAACCTTTTACTCTTCCTCGCCCTTGATAAAAAACAGGTCTGTCCACAATATCTGCACCCGGTATTTCGGCAGAAACAAAAAACTTATTGTCCTTTTCCGCAACAGTAAGTAATGGTCTCACAATGGGCTCCATCTGTAGGCATTGCTCATTAATCTTTTTCTGAATGTCCTGCGGGTCATATACTCCAACTTCTTTATAGTTCTGCTTTTCATCTACACCAAATATAATTATTCCACCCTCATCCTGATTGGAAAAGCTGGACAATGTATCATATAAATGCTTAGGACAGCCCTGCTCTGCACTTTTTATTTCAAGTGTAGAGGTCTCACATTTTAATTTTTGAATTAAGTCTAATTTTTCAATTAATTCTTCAGTTGTCATTTGAGTTCCTCCATTCATTTTTAATATTTTATCACTCAATTTGAGTTTGTGCAAGAAACTAAAATAGAATTCAAAATATTTTCAGGAAATGAAAAGGAACTCAAAAATAAATTTGAGTTCCCTTTAGTTACATTTAAATTCTCTATAAATCAACAAAATATCTTATTCTGCAGCATTTATGCATGCTTCAATAATTTCAGGGAAGTCATCCTCATCACCTTCCCTGTCAATATGTCCCATACAAAAACCACTCCCATTATCCCAGATAAAGCAGGTAATATTCTGCTCATTTGCCCTTTCGATAACATGGGTGTACCACCTAATTCGCTCCTCCGTATTATCCTTATCATCAGTGGCAAACTCGCCAATAATCAATGGAACGCCCTTGGTCATCATCTTAGATTTCAGTCTATCAAATGCGCTGTCAATGGATTGTTCAACATAATCTGTATATTCACTGATTGGAGTGGTCCATGTAACTCCCTCGTCAGTTACAAACTCATATGGAATATAAAAATGAACTTCTGCAATTATATGGTCACTGACACTATCTTCCGGAATAGCAAAACCATTCAATGTGCTGTCTGTTGTAGCCGCTGCATAGGTACAGCATACCAGATTCCTTGCAACGTTATTACCACCGGTTGCTCTGACTGTATCTACAAAAAGCTGATTATATTTATTGATTACTGCAACAGCTTCTGCCTTAGGATTATTCCACTCAGAATTATCATCCAGCATCTCATTGAAGCCTTCAAAAAGCAATTTATCAGGATATTCCTTGAACCGCTCGGCAATCTGCGTCCATAATTTCTCGAATGTCTTTGAATTTTCGTTGAAATTAGCCTCAGTGGCTCTCAGCCACCCGTCCGCCCCGGTATCATGGTGAATATTAATGATACAATATAAGCCTGCATCCATGGCCTGGTCAACCACCTGCTGAACACGCGCCATCCATGCCTCATCAATGTTTCCCTCTTCATCAAAGTGATACCGCCAGGTTACAGGGATTCTCACTGCCCCGAAGCCCAGTTCCTTCAATTTGGTCATCAGAGTGTCAGGGGTTACAGGTCAGGTTCCATTCTGTTCTATAACCGCTTTAACAAGCTGCCATCCAATGCTTCCTTCCCTTAAATAAGTCAATGCCTTATCAATATCAACCCATTCTACTGAATCTACTTCCCCAGATAAATTAAAATCCTGCTTATTAACAGTCGCCTTAAACCCCAGCATTAACATTTCTTTTTTGTCATATGGATAACTGCGAATAAATTCCAGTTCATCAACATCCTGTCCGATTTCCTCTTTGATTTCACGAATTGCTGTTTCTTCCGCCGATTCGCCTATTTTCATAATTCCCGCAACACATACATATTTTGTTGTTGAAACATAATTCTGACGTAGTAATGCTATCTCGTTATACTCATTTACAACGGCAGCAATAATGCTGGTGGTAAACATGTCCCATAATGGAATATTACAGGCTTCGCAATAAGGAATCATTCCCTCATCGCCAATTTCTTTACTTATAAGCTTAGCTCCACAATGTGGACAATATGTAAAGCGCATAGACATTCTCCTCCATTTTTAGTTCTAACCAATCTCCCCTAGCCCAATTATATACATTCTTTTTCGCTTTATCAATAACAAGTAAAAAGGGCTTCCCTATTCTTAGGAAAGCGATAAGCGCACCTCAAAAATGCTTCGCATTTCCTCGGTCGCATAGCAAATTTCAATCGCATAGCATTCGCCAAATGCCCGCAAAGACAATAAAATAGCAACGAGAAGCCATTCATAGCCACTTCGTGGCTATTTCATCGCGGCAGTCGCCGCTTTACGATAAGCAAAAAAATACCCGGAAGAGTGCAAGCACTCTCCGGGTTATTATTTTTGCTTATCTAAGCTTCTCGTTGCTTTCGCGCAATTACTCAATGATAGTAGCAACACGGCCTGAACCTACTGTTCTACCACCTTCACGGATAGCGAAAGTAAGACCCTGCTCCATAGCGATTGGGTGGATGAGCTCGATTGTCATCTCAACGTTATCGCCTGGCATACACATCTCTGTGCCTGCTGGAAGCTCACAAACACCTGTAACGTCTGTTGTTCTGAAGTAGAACTGTGGACGATAGTTGTTGAAGAAAGGTGTATGACGACCACCCTCTTCCTTTGTTAATACGTAAACCTGAGCTGTAAACTTCTTGTGGCAAGTTACAGTACCTGGCTTAGCAAGAACCTGTCCTCTCTGGATTTCAGTTCTCTGAATACCACGGAGAAGAGCACCGATGTTATCACCAGCCTGAGCCTCATCAAGAAGCTTACGGAACA
>CAMAKT010000219.1 GCA_945836135.1 uncultured Clostridia bacterium
TCTAGCGGGTTGAATGAGCAAATTGTCAAAGCTGCAAATTATACGATTAGCGGTACGGGGAGTATAATTACAGTATCAGGAATATATAATTCGTCTCCTTCTATTGACGAAAACTCTGAATTCGAAATAAATAACGGAGCCGGTATTATCGTAGATAGAGACACCCCAAATAAAATAATTTTGGGCTCAGGTGGTAAAGTTACTATACAAGAAGCGGTGCTTTCAGGCGATGTTTCTTCATTAGCTGCTTACCCAGCAGGCGAAATAAATAACTTGACCGGCACCATAGAAGGTAACATCGATGTTACATCCATAACTAATGTATACAATGACGGTAGTATGGGTAATGTGACAATAGGCAGCGTGACTAATTTTTCGAATAACGGTTCGGCAGGAACTGTTACTATCGGAGGCGGAAAATTCACTATGAAGGGGGGAACTGTCTCTTCTCTTACCCTTAATAACACTGCAAGTGCTGAATTGAAAGGAGGAAGTATTGGAACACTTACCAATAATTCATCCAGTGCTGTAGTTGTTTCTTCGGCTTCGGAAGTGACGACGCTCAATTCGCAGTCAGCTGTTAACTTGAATGCCAATCTTGAAGTTACTGATTTTACTGCCAACGGAATAACTGCAACAAACACACCTACAATCACCGTGTCAGGTTCTTATACTGACAACGGAAACACAGAAAATGCCGGTTACTATAAAATTAATCTTGAGAACGAAGCTGTAACGATTAATTCTTCGGCTGAACTTTTGGTTCACTCAAATGTAACCGGTTATGATTATTCCGGCGTGTTCGGTTCCGGTAAAACCATAGCATATATGTTTACAACAGACATAGCGATTGAGGCAGATCCCGGATATACTTTAGATGGTAGTTATTCGCTTGAATGCGGAAAGTCCGCCCAATATACATTTAATTTAGATTCTGAAAATTATTATGTAGCGGATACCTCGGATGTTTCGGTTGTTACACTGGCCGGCGACTTGTCATACGCTGCACAAGTTGAGGAGAAGGAAGATTATTCAGGTATTGTAGTAAAGCTTGCACCAAGTGTGACCACCGGTGGTGCTATTACAGTTCCTACTGATAGTAGTATTACCTTAAAGCTTCCTGCACTTACCGAAAAGGGTGAGCAGGTGGCTCCTACCGGCCTGGTTGGTGATGTGTACACCATAAAGGGCACGGATACAACCTTAGAGTATGCGCCATATTCTGATACACCGATTTATACTTCCTGTACAGGTTCGGAAACAGAGGTTAGCACACCGGGTACATATCTGGTTCGTAAGAAGGCGACAAGAACCTTAAAGGCAGGTACGCCTGTCACAGTAAAGGTATTGGATAGTTATGATGTAAATGTAGTGAATCCTTCCGGAAGTGGTCTTGTTCTCTCGGAGGGTTCGGCTACAAGTCAGAGCGTGGCAGAGGGAAGCAGTATTCAGGCGATAAACTATATAGTGGATGATAACCACTATATTCCTGAGGATTACTCTCTTACAAAGTCAGGAATCACTGTGACAAGAAACAACTATAGAACCATCAAGGTATCAGGAAAGCCAACCGGTGATGTAACCGTAACCCTTCCTGCTGCAACCGAGAAGAGTGAACAGGCTGCACCAAATGTTGTTGCGAACGGAAAAGCATTAAAAGGAACAACTGAGGCTATGGAATATGCCGCTTCAAAGACTGCAGAGGTCTGGACGACATGTGCGAATATCGAGACTCCTGTAGAGGACGGTACCTGGTATGTCAGATATGCGGCAACCGAGACAAAGAAAGCCGGTGCAACAACAGAGGTTAAGATAGGTGAGGCTAAGGAAGAAAAACTAATTCCGGTTCCGGCAGATGCATACACGATCACCGGTAAGATGGGATTAAATGAATTCTATGTGTCAGAAGTAGTGGTAACGGCAAAGGACGGATACTTACTTAGCGAGAGCTTAGACGGAAGCTATACAAAGTCGATTACATATTCTGAGACTAAGCAAGCAACCAATCTCTATTTCAAGAACATAAAAACAGGTGAGAGAACGGTTGCAGCAGTACTTCCTGCATTTAAAATAGATAAAACGGAACCTGCTTTGTCAGAAAATGACGATCTTATCTATGCAGATGAGATAGTGCTTGATGTTTCAGACTTGAATCTGGCGGATGTAACCTTGGACGGAAACAGCGTTAAAATAATTGATAACAAAGCAAGCTTAACGCTTAATTCGGATGACGGAAAGAAAATATTTACTATAGCAGCCAATGATTTGGCGGGTAATAGCATTGAAAAAGAGATAACGGTTTGTGCCACATGGATGATGAATGATTTTCTACCAAATGGTGTAACAGTATTACTTGAAACTCAGACAGCATATAAGCTTGAGAGTGGAACTTGGACAGTAAGTGATGATGCCACAAGATATGTTGGTGGAAGAGAGATATATGTGAAGGATGAAGGTAAGCGAATTTTTAACAAACAATAATCTAAGCAGGCATTGACATTTTCAGAGAAAGGGAGTTTATATGGAGAAAAAAAGCAAGAAAAAAGTAATTATCATTGCTGTTGTAGCTGCGATTGCAGTTCTTGTAGGCTGCCTCATTGCAATCCTTGCAACAAGGAAGGAATCCTATCGTCTGATTAAGGTATTCGAACTGGAAGGGAAAGCCACTGTAACCAGAAAGGATATCGGCGATTTGGAAGCATATGACAATATGGTGCTTGAATCCGGAGATTCTGTTTTTCAGAACGAAGGTATGATGACCCTCCGGATGGATGAGGACAAATATGTTTATGTCGAGGAAGAGACAAAATTTAAACTCGTTGCAACGGGAAACAGTACAAATAGCAAGACGGCCATCGAAATGGAACAGGGGGCAATCACAAATGAAGTACAGAATAAGCTCTCGGATGAGTCAACCTATGAAATCAACACACCGAATTCTTCCATGTCGGTGCGAGGAACCGTATTTCGTATCTATACATACACCGGAGAGGATGGAATTAAGTACACAGTGGTAGCGGTATTTGAGGGTACGGTTACAACCAGACTCTGCTATGCAGATGGCACGACGGCAGAGAATGAAGTTTCCGTAGCAAAAGGAAAACAGATTATCATTTACGAAGATCAGGAAACAACCGATTACCTGACAGATGTAGAGGATATCGACTATTCTCAGATTCCGCCGGAAGTCATCGAGAAGCTGATTGAGATTTCAGAAAACGGAACGGAATTGTCACTGACCACAGATGAACTGAAGTCTTATTTGGAGAAAGGGCCACACACAGTTACATTTATGTATAACGGAAGCGTGTTCGGAACGCAGACGGTTGAAGACGGGGCATGTGCACAGGTTCCGACCTTGAATCCTGCAGCATCCGGAAGCTGGGATTTTGATTTCTCACAGCCGATTACGGAAGATACAGAGATTAACTGGAATTAATAATGAACCATTCTAAATGTGGAGCGAAGTGCGGGCCGTTACCCGGAAGGAGAACAATATGAATGCTGAATATTTGAGAACATTGCCGACTATTCGGGAGTTCTTTAAGATAAGTGAAACCGGTGAGCTGCAGGAGGGTGTAAGACTGCTGCTCGAAGCCATGACGGAGGTTACGATTCCGTCCGGGCAGGATATCGTTACAATCGGTGCAGAGCCGGATGATGGAATGTACATTATCTTAGAAGGTGTGACGCCGGTATTAGACAAAGAAGGCAAGCTGATTAATACCCTTGGAGTCGGAGATTTCATCGGAGAACTTGGTTTGATTAACAGTGACAAGCGAGGCGCAACCGTGCGCGCCCAAGGAGATGTGCGCTGTGCCAATATCTCAAAACAGCTCTTTGAGGATATTGCAGCACAAAACAGAAAGATATACGGCACATTTATGAACATGCTCTATACCAAGACGACAAAGTTGGTAACGGAGCAGCAAAGAATCAAATCTGAGCTTGAGGTTGCCACGAGAATTCAGGCGGGCTGTTTGGAAAATGATTTCACAGAGTTTAATAAGCTTGAAAATGTCATGCTGACAGCGGCGATGCGTCCGGCAAAGGAAGTGGGCGGCGACTTCTATGATATGTTTATGATTGATGATAACCATCTGTGTTATCTGATTGCAGATGTATCCGGGAAAGGTGTTCCGGCTGCGCTGTTCATGAGTATGGCAAAGATACATATTAGAAACTATGCGACCTTGGGACTTCCGCTTACGGAGGTTGTAAGCCGTGCAAACAATAACCTGTGTTATAAGAACGAA
>CAMAKT010000220.1 GCA_945836135.1 uncultured Clostridia bacterium
ATTACTGAAATAGTGTCCATGGCATTATACAGAGCCTGCTTAAATGCAGGCAGAGCATTAGAGTTACTGTAGGGAGCAGTGCTTGCCACGCAGTCGTCGGGAGAAATGGACGGCAGCAGGTTATTGCCCAGAAGTCCAAGAATGTCAGCCAAAGACTGGGTGTCATGCTTTGGATAGAGCCAGCCATTGATGCCCGGCTGTATAAGTTCTGATATTCCGTCTACAGGCGTGGATAGGACCGGGATTCCATTTGCAAGGCTTTCTATTGCACACAATGGACTGCCTTCGTATTCAGAAGCAAGGACTGTTGCTGTCACATCATTGCAGCAGCTCCATGGTGAATCCATCCAGCCAAGGAAGGATACATATTCCTCAAGCTGAAGCTCTGACACAAGTTGTGTAAGCTTGGACCGCATTTCACCATCACCTATGATTTTCAATTTCCATGATAGATTGGGATTGGAACGATTGGATATTGCCAAGCCGCGTATAATGTCATCAACACATTTTTCCGGTGACAATCGTCCTACATAGAGAAGCGTACGGCTGTCGATATGGTATGCTTTCTGCGCTGAGAACGAGTCAATATTGACAGGGTTATGTGCTATTGACAATGCTGCGTCCGGGTCAAAGTTCAATATGGTATTGGCGGCTTTTTGTGATATGCACAGATGATAGTCAGCAAAATGAAGACATTCTGCACCACCTGCACCATAACGCTCATATTCAGAAAGTGGACCGTGAAGCCATGATAGAACCTTGCATGGACTGCCATATGCCATGAGCGCCTTGCGGGCAGTAATAACAAGCTGTGGCCATGTGGTGGCTATTACCATGGCGGGTGCACCATATTGCTCAAGAAAAGCCGAGTAAAGTGATGTGAGCTCATCTAATGAGCTCACCTTATCATTAATCAGAACAGGATAGAGTTCAAGTTCCGGTGAAAACCATCGACTCCCGTCAGAGATTAACTGGACAATCCGGACATGAAAGCCATTCTTGTTAAGGTAGGGAGCTATGGTGTTGATGACCTGTTCTACACCGCCGGCACCGGCGATAGGCACTAAAAAATCTATTAGTATAGACTTGTTCATGGCACATATACCTCGTAATTACCTAATGTATAAATATTGCAGAAACTTTATGTATCATATTATACTAATAAGGTGAAAAAAAGTCTATTTCAAAATGAGAATATGACGTAAATATGGCGTAAATGCCGGTATATATGCGCTAGAAAAATGGTTAAGATGAAGCTGGTATGTGACGATATAAAAATAGAATAGTATTAGTGAAATAAGAATTGCGAATGGGGGATAAGAATGCAGTTCCCGGAGAGATATTTTGAGGACGAAGTGAGGGAGGGCTTTTTTGTCCCTTCAATGATAAAAAGGGCATGGGCAGCAGAACTTGATGTTCTTGCCCAGATAGATAGAATATGTACTAAATACAATATACAGTATTTTGCGGAATGGGGCACATTGCTTGGAGCAGTGAGACATAATGGCTTTATACCATGGGATGATGACCTCGATATAGGGATGAAGCGAGCAGATTATGAGCGCTTTCTTCAGGTTGCCGGGAATGAACTGCCGGAAGGTTACAAAATCAATAATTTAAGAACAAGAAGTGATTTCCATCTTTTTCTGGCCCGTGTGATGAATACGGGGCATATGTGTTATGAGGATGAGCACTTAAAGAAATTTCATGAATTTCCCTATATTGCCGGCGTGGATATATTCCTTATGGATTATGTATCAAGAGATGAGCAGGAAGAAAAGATTAGGGATACACTGGCTGACTATGGAATAGTACTTGCAGATTACATAGCTGAAAAGAAAATAGGAATAAATGAAGCCAAGGAAGGACTTAGAAAGCTTAATCAATCCGGTTTCCCAAGGTTTGAATATGATATTTCCTGCATTGGCAGATGGCTTTGCGATGATGAGAATGATGATGCGGTCAAAGAATATATTGAGACCTTGCATCAGACAATGTATATCCAGGCAGAACGATTGTTTACTAAGTTTTCTGATGAAGAGAGTGATGAACTGACACAGCTTTTTCCTTTTGGACTAAGACGCAGAGAACACAGATATCCGAAAGAGTTTTATTCTGACTGCATACGGCTGCCTTTTGAGAATACTACAATCCCCGTGCCTATAGGTTATGATGCAATGCTTAAGAGACGTTATGGAGATTACATAGTCGTGCGCAAAGACTGTGGAGGTCACGGATATCCATTCTATGAGAGTCAGCAGGAGCAGATGGATGCACTGCTGGATATTAAATTACCGCGATACAGCTATACTGAGAGTGAAAAGAAGTATTCTCAAGGTGTATATGACTGTGAGGAGGGAGCAGAGAGCTTCGCAGAGCTTGCTTCTGCTGTGTGCAATGAACTGGAAAATTGCAGTGACCCATATACAGCGCAGGAACTGGCGGTGGATTTCGGAACAATGATAGAAAAATTGTACGGAGAGAATCAGCCGGTAATAAAGGATATTGAGAATTATTGCGAGCTACAGTATGAGTGCGTACAGTCAGGTGGGAATCATGACGGTGTGGCGGAATGCGTGGGCAGGATAAGGAAGGGAGTACAGGATGATATTTTAGAAGTGGGGGAAGCAGTATTTATCGTAACAAAAATATCAGAATGGAAGTACATACAGCGTATATATGAAGATATGAAGCAGAGGGGTGTAAGGATATATGTTATTCCGGTTCCTTATTATCATAAGAGGTATGATGGCTCATTGTATGATGAGAACTGGGAGTATGAGGCGTTTCTTGAGCTGCTTAAGGGCGAGAACGTGTATCCGGCACGATATAATGAATACAATATAGTCCTGCATCATCCCGATTATGTGTATATTCAGAATCCTTATGATGAATGGAATGCAGGAATCAGCATCCACCCGTTATATTATACCGGGAAGATAGTTAGGAATTGCAGAAGCATGATATATGTTCCACCATTTACGTTGGATGAGTTTACGAGGGAACAATGTCGTGATTTTCATAATATGACAGAATATGTTGTTGTTCCGGGAGTTGTACGTGCAAAGCGGGTGCTGGTGCAGTCGGAGAATATGAGAGAGACATATATAGATAAGCTGACTGAGTGGGCAGGGGAAGGCAGCAGAGGCACCTGGGAGAGAAAGATACTTGGAACAGGTACACAGCTTAAAGATAAAGGGCGGTTTGAGACTACACAGGAAAACTCTATTAAGAATATGCCTGCCTTGTGGAAAAAAGTGATATTCAATGCAGAGGGTATCAGAAAGAAAATAGTTCTCTATCATAATGAAGCAGCTTTTTTTCTGGAGAACAGAGAAGCGGCAATTGAGAAAGTAAAAAGGGCTTTTGAGGTGTTTTCAGCGTGCCGGGATGATATTTCCATGATATGGAATGTCGGTGGGGAGACAAAGAAGGCTGTAGAACGTATAGCACCGGAAATCTTCAATGATTTGGAACAGCTTGAGGAGGAAGCTAAGCGCATTGGAATATATGATACAAGCGATGGACGGATGGCAACAGAAGTAGCGGATGCTTACTATGGTGACGGAAGTTACCTGTCGAGGTTATGCCAAAAGGATGGTAAGCCGGTAATGGTTGAGAATGTTGAAATATAGATATACATAGGTATTGAAAAAAGGATGGTAAAACACATGGAGTTTCCAGATAACTATTTTGATGATGAAGTGAGAGATGGATTTTTTGTTCCGGGTATAATAAAGAGGGCCTGGGCGGCAGAGATGGAAGTCCTTAATGAGATTGACAAGGTCTGCAAAAAGCATGGAATACGTTGGTTTGCAGATTATGGTACTCTTCTCGGTGCAGTGCGGCATGGTGGGTTTGTTCCTTGGGATGACGATATGGATATATGCATGCTTAGGGAGGATTATGATAGATTTAACGAGGTCGCCAAAAAGGAACTCTCTGAGGATTTCTACATTCTTAATGTCCATGATGCAATGGACTTCGATGATATGATTACAAGGGTCAATAACGATTCTAAGGTTAATTATACGAAGACCCATATCGAAAGGTATCATCAGTTCCCATATCCGGCAGGTGTGGATATATTTGCTTTGGATTATATAGCACCCAATGAAGAAGACGAGAATTTCCGCAAGGAAATGGTGAGGCTCATTGTGTCTATAATAAAGCATCTCAATTCAGGTGAAGCAGACAATACTGAGATGCTGGCAGCGGTGAGAAGTGTAGAACAATTCTGTAATATTA
>CAMAKT010000221.1 GCA_945836135.1 uncultured Clostridia bacterium
AAATTCTTCTGTATAAAGGAGTAATTAACAGCGGATAAGCTCCTGCCTCCCTCGCCACAGAAATAAAAAATCTCAAATTATCCTTGAATGTAGTCTGTGAATCCGTATGTCTCTCCGGGTCCGGCTTCTCATCATTATGTCCGAACTGGATAAAAAGAAAATCGCCCCGCCTTATGTTGTCCTTAATATATTCAAGTCTTCCTTCATCTATAAAGCTCTTGGTGCTTCGTCCATTCTCCGCACGGTTCACAATCAATATCTCTTTCTTGACATACAGGGCAAACCCCTGTCCTATTCCGCACTGCGGATAACTTGTAAAATCATTCTGCTTGACAGTTGAATCCCCTGCCCAGTATATTTTCGGCATATCAGATAACACAGCTATTCCTCCCAGAATTTTTTAGTTAATTATAACACACTCTTATATGGAAATAAAGTAAAAAAAGCCACATCTTAACCGCAGCACGCAGTCCGATGTGGCTTTCAATACTTATTAAATTACTCTTTAACAGCTCCGATATTAACACCGGTTACGAAATACTTCTGTAAGAAAGGATACAAAAGCATGAATGGAAGAATGGCGGCAACAATACCTGCATTGTACAGAGTGTTCTGCGATACATCATAAGATGTTGTAGGTGTATCACCATCCATAATCATTGTTCTCAGCTTATACTGGAAGTTAACCTGGTCAACATCAGTAATATAAATCTGTACTGTTGAATAGTCATTCCATACTGTTACGGCAAACATAAGACCGATAGAAGCAAGAGCGGCCTTTGAAAGCGGAAGGACAATCTTGAAGAATATTCCCATAGGAGAGCAACCGTCAATCTTGGCTGCTTCAAACAGAGCCGACGGAATACCTTCAAAGAAGTTTCTCATAAGTACGAGATTGTAAACATTCATGCCGTGCTTGAAAACAAGAATCCACATATTGTTAACAAGATGCAACTTCTTCATTACCAGGTACTCAGGAATCATACCACCTGAGAAAATCATGGTAAACAGAAGTAAATATGCAAGTGCACTACGTCCCGGCATCTCAAACTGAACCAGTACATAACCACCGAGGGTTGATAATGTAAGACCCAGCAATGTACCAAAAATAGTTGTTACAACTGAATTAATGAACGGTCTGTAAAGTCTCTCAGTCTCAATAATGGTCTTATACCCGTCAAGTGTAAAATTTCTAGGCCAGAGACGGAACTGGTATACACCATACTGGTTAAATGAGTCTACGATAACTTTCCAAAGAGGTACAAGCACAATTAATCCGATAATGATAAATACTATGTAGTTAATCACATCGAAAACATGAATTTTGTTTTTCGGTTTCTTATAAACTAATTTTTCATCAGCCATTATTATGCACCTCCTATATAATTCCTCGACCACGAGTCTTCTTACTCAACCAGTTACACAGTAACACAAGGAAACATCCAACCAAGCTTCTGAAAAGACCAACCGCCGTCGAATAACCATAGTTAGGCATCTTATTCATGAATGTCTGACGATAAATATATGTGGAGATAACGTCTGACTTGTCATATACAGCAGAGTTATAAAGCACGAATACCGGTTCAAACATATTAAGTACCTTAGCAAGGTTAAGTATTAACACTGTAATAATGGTATTGGTAAGGGCCGGCAATGTAACGAAGCGAATCTTCTGCATACGGGAAGCACCATCAATATCCGCTGCCTCATACAATTCCGGATTGATACCGGAGAGTGTGGCAAGGAAGATAATTGTTCCCCAACCGGTCTCCTTCCAAACATTGATGAAGTAGAATATCGGTCTCCACCATGTCTTATTGGCAAGGAAGTAAATATTCTTATCATCCGGTCCAAGAATACCTAAGTCTCTTAAAATACCATTAACCAAACCCGTACTTGATGGAGAGAGGAATAAGCTGAATATGGAAGCTACTACCGCCCACGACATAAAGTGAGGTAAATATATGATAGTCTGCAAAGTCTTCTTTGCAAACAGATTTTTCATTTCATTAAGGAATAAGGATACTATTATTGCTGAAAGATTGGTGATAATCAGTCGCACAATACTTAATGTGAGAGTATTGGTAAATGCTCTCCAGAAATCCTTGGTTGCAAACATCTTATGAAAATGCTTAAATCCAACAAATGTTGGTGTTCCAATTGCCTTGTAATCATAAAAAGCATAGCGGACACCAAGCATAGGCCAGTAACACATAATAAGTAAAAATACCAGCACTGGCAAAAACATCAGATAGTAGCCTCTATTATTCCAAATGCGAAGGCTAAGAGGCTTTTGACGGATTGCGATTCCATCCACGGTCACAGCTCTTTTTTTCATACCGTTCTCATCCTTTCTTACTTGTCCTGCTTAGCGGCCGAATAGAACGGCCAAAAATCACTGCCTTTTTCTCAATGAAAGACCACCCTGCTCTCTATTGAACAAGGCAGCCTTTCGTTGATTAATCACATTATGATTATGTTAATTACTATTTGCTTACTGAGCATTTAACTCTGCAAGAATCTGGTCTACAATTTCACCTACAGTGCTAACATAAGTAGCCATAGCATCATCTACAGATACACCATCGTTAACTACTGCTGTGATACACTCAAGCTGAGCAGTATAGATATCTCCTGAGTACTCTGTATATGTCTCAGATGAAGGAGAAGCAGGAGCATCAACACAATTGCTTGTGAAGAACTTGTTGCCTTCTGCTGCTAATGAAGAGATATCTACATAACCGTTGGTAAGTGGAGAAATAACCAATGCCGGGTCAAGTGCATTCTTCTTCCAAAGTGAGTTAGGATCGTTAGGAGACTGCTTTAAGTGGAACTTGCCTTCCTCGTAGCTGTACTTCTTCTCTTTTTCAGTACCTGCATTGAGAACAAACTCCTCTGCATGTGTTGACCAGTGAACGTCCTCAGCACCATATGTCCAGAGTGTCTGTACAACATCGCCATCCATCATTGTCTCGATGAATGCATCGAAGATAGCCTGCTCACGGGAGTCATCGCCGTCACCGTCATCAATGATTACCCATACAGGAGCTTCTCTGTTAAGGTAAGCGCCAACCTCTGCGATAGGTGCAAGCATAACAAGCTCAGAGTCTACATTGTTCTTAATAAGGTTGTCTGTAAGTGTCTGATACCAGGAACCAGCCCAGTATGTGAATGCACCTGAAGAACCGGTCTGATCGTTGGAGAACCACTTCTCACGAGCAATCTTAGTAGATGCTGTAAGGGACTGAGGGTCAATAGCACCTTCCTCAACACCCTTTGCGATTCTCTCAATAGCTGCCTTAGTAGCATCTGTGTTAAATCCATCAATCCATACTCCATCCTTCTGGTAGATAGCCGGATATGCATCCTGCCAGAACTCAGGCATATAGTTAATCCATGGAGCCTCACTGCCCATATAACCTGCTGCAACAACACCGTATGTATCGCCATTTACGCCGTTGCCATCCGGATCGCCGTTGTGGAAAGCAAGTAACATATTGTAGTAGTCATCAAATGTCTTGATGGAATCAGCGGAAATACCAACCGCATCAAGCCAAGCCTTCTTAACATATGTTACACATCCGTTACCATATGTAGGAGCGAATCCATAGAGATGTCCCTCGGAATCCTTAAGCATCTCATTGACAGCAGGAAGTGTAATTCTTGACTGGAACTCAGCGTTCTCATAAGCATCAGCCATATCCCAAAGAATACCTGTAGTAGCGTACTGCTTGAACATCTCGGCACTCATAATCATTACATCAGGATAATCACCTGATACGAAGAGACGTCCGACAGCGTCTGTATAGCCTGAGTGGTCAAGCTGTGTAATCTCAAGGTCAATGCCTACTGCATCTTCCCACTGCTTCTCGAATTCAGCCTGTCCGTTATCCTCATTAGCTGTAAGAGTACCGTTAACTACAACCTTAATCTTGTCAAGCTTGTACTCCTGTGGTGCAGCAGTTGTTGTCTCAGCTGTTGAAGTAGTTTCTGTAGTGTTACCTTTAGTTGTTGTCTCTTGCTGTTGTGCAGCAGTTGTTGTTCCTGCCTCATTGCCTGTACTCTTGTTACAAGCTGCTAATGAAAGAGCCATAGTAGCTACAAGACCAAGAGAGACAACTTTCTTTGTCATCTTTTTCATTGTAAGAAATGACCTCCTTTTGAAAAAATAAAGATAAATGATTGTTTCAGGTATAACCTGACCGCTATTAGTGATT
>CAMAKT010000222.1 GCA_945836135.1 uncultured Clostridia bacterium
AGCATCTGCCTTACAAGCAGAGGGTCATAGGTTCGAGCCCTATAGGCCCCATTTAATCTTTATAGTATAATTAATATGCCGGCGTGGCGGAATTGGCAGACGCACAGGACTTAAAATCCTGCGGGACTTATACTCCCATACCGGTTCGACCCCGGTCGCCGGCATTATTTTGCGAATTGTATATATACGATTCGTTTTTTTTTGCGGGAAATCAGTAGGTATGCTGTATTTCCCGCATTTGTTGTTGTGTATGATAAATTTAAAATGCATGTTTTGTCAATGCCTTCAAGGAAGCTTCTTTGGAAACTTCTTGACATGCATTCATATATATGTTAGTATAAGGAAACTCTTTGCACTGCATATAAATCTACAGTACAAACTGAGCAGACCGTGATGGAATGTCATGGAGTCGGGTCACATGAGTGACAGTGGAAATCTTCATCCACGGGACAGTAGATGCTAATACTGATTCGTGGGTGTTTTTTTATACTTTTTCTTTAAAGCAATTCTAGTAAAATTCCCACTTATATTGAGTGCCATAGAGCTATCTTTCAAATTGGAGGTAACTAGTATGGAAAAAAACAAAAAAATTACAAGAAAGAGCAACGCCGCTGAAAATGATTTTCAGAAGGTTGCGAACAAGGTGTCTACCGTTACAATTATTGGAAATGTTGCGTTGTCGGTGGTTAAACTGCTGGCGGGAATAATAGCACATTCAAGTGCAATGATTAGTGATGCCGTCCATTCCGCTTCAGATGTGTTTAGCACCTTTGTTGTTATTATAGGAATTAAATTGGCATCAAAAAAGCCGGATAAGGAGCATCCTTATGGACATGAACGTCTGGAATGTGTTGCAGCTATTGTTCTTGCAATGGTTCTTTTTATTACAGGTCTTGTAATTGGCATGGGTGCACTGAATAATATTTTGCGGGGTAATTATAATGACTTGCAGATGCCGGGAATTCTAGCATTGGTTGCGGCAGGTGTGTCAATTGCCAGTAAGGAGGGAATGTACTGGTATACAAGATACTATGCAAAGAAGATTGACTCCAGTGTCTTGATGGCGGATGCCTGGCATCACCGCTCGGATGCATTTTCTTCAATAGGAGCGTTGATTGGAATCGGAGGAGCAAGGCTTGGCTTCCCTATTATGGATTCCATTGCCAGTCTGGTAATTTTCGTCTTTATAGTTAAGGCTGCCTTTGACATCTTCAGGGATGCCATGGATAAAATGGTGGACCATTCCTGCGATGATGAGACAGAAAAGCAGATTTATGATTGTGTTATGCAGAATGAAAACGTTGAGGGTATAGATTTGCTGCAGACCCGAATTTTCGGCAATAAGATTTATGTTGATGTGGAAATTCAGGTAAATGCATCCTATACTTTACAGGTAGCCCATAATATTGCGGAGGAAGTGCATCAGGATATTGAAAAGAATTTCCCGAAGGTAAAGCACATTATGGTGCATGTTAATCCGGCAAAGTGATAGTGCAACATTAAACTACATCCTGTGAAAAAGGATATTCCGCATTGTTTCAGGCTTGTGGAGTTGGGGAATAAGAGATAGATAATCATATCTGACAAAATCAAAGGGGAAAAATATGATAATACGTAAGGCTAATGTGCAGGATGCACCTGCAATATGCAAAATCAGCAGTGATGATTTGGGATATAAATGCGACGTTGAGCTTGTTTCAAGACGTTTAATGGATTTGGACGATAGAAGGGAAGCAGTGTTTGTGGTAGAAATTGACAACATTGTTGTCGGATATATTCATGCAGAAGTATATAATGTCCTTTATTATGAGTCCATGGTAAATATTCTGGGAATTGCAGTTTCCTCCGATTACAGGAGATGTGGAGTTGGAAGATTGCTGTTGGAAAATGCAGAGAATTGGGCGAAGGAATTAGGTATTAATATGGTGCGGCTTAATTCCGGAGGAGCAAGAAAAGAAGCACATGCCTTTTACAGGGCAATGGGATACGACACCGAGAAAGAACAAATTCGCTTTATTAAAAACTTAACATCTCTCAAAGGTAATCAGATGTGATTCTGACTTGCCCTCAGTATTTAAAACTTAAGAAATTATTATGTTAAAGAAGGAACTACACTCTCAGGTGGAAATCTGGGAGTGTTTTTGTTATAATAAGCTATAGTATCGAATTTATGGGTGACGATGAAAGAATGCATGGAGGAGCAAAAATGGGCAGGAAAATAGGAGTTTCATTCCCCGGTGTACGAGGATATGAAATTCCGCTTTTGTACTTTGGAGCTAAGTTTTACGAGGATAAAGGATATGAGAAACTTTTTATCAGCCATCCGTGGAATGGTGACTATGATTTTTCAGCTTTGTTAGAGAATGCCGAAAAGGTAATTCAGGAAGTGAAGTTTGATGAATATGATGATATCGTATTCGTGGCGAAAAGCATTGGTACAGTAGTGGCGTGTCAGATAAAAGAGAAATATCAGATACCTGCAGCACTTATTCTATTTACACCATTGTATGAGACGATGCCATACATTCATCATGGTAATGATATTAAGTTAGTTGCAGTTGGAGATAAGGATAGATATATAGACGCATTGATGCTCAGTGCAGAATGTGAAAAAGAGGGGATTTTATGTCATGTGGAACAGAATGTAGGGCATCGCATGGAAGTGATGAATGACTTAAATAGAAATCTGGAAATTGTTGCTAATGTAATAAGAAAACTTGGCTGATATACGTAAATAATTTCAATAAGAATATGCAGAAGGATTATATGGTTTAGGGGGGAGGAGAAAGTTGAAAGAAAAAACGATAGAAGACTTGCTTGAAAAGCTTATGATGTCATGTGGGCTTGGGGCGGTTATTTCACCGATTGAGTCCGTGTCCGGGGGCTTTTTACACCGGATGTACAGAGTAACAACTGACTGTGGGACGCGAGAGTCTCTTTGCCGGATATGCTCTGCGTGTCCAATGAGGATATGGACCCTAAGAATATTATGTGGGATAATGGCAGACCATGGGTAATTGATTTGGAATGTCTTGATTACGGCAATCCCATATCCCATGCACTTCAGTTATCACTTCAATGGTCGGGGATTACTACCTGTAATATGGACGTTGAAAAGATGGTTGCCTTTTTTGACGGCTATCTGGAGGCATATGATAATTGTTTCAGGGCCTACAGTGATGTGTTTGGGCTGGCATATACCTGGGTGGAATGGCTGGAATACAATATTAAACGAGCACTTGGCGCATGTATCGATGAAGCTGAAAGGATGATGGGTATTTCAGAGGTGAAGAACACCATTGACAGGATAAAATACATTCGGAGTATGGAGAAAGAGATCAAAGAGGCGTTAGATACACGTTTACGCAGGATTGAGAGAGGATATTTAGATGGATAACAATGAGAGCAGACTGGCTGCCTTTGAAAAGATGCTGGCAGCAGTGGAGGATAATCTTCGTCAGACGGAGCAGAAGATGAAAAAGCTTAAGGGAGAGGGAAAAGAGAAATCGGCAACATACCGTCAGCTTATGGCAAATAAATTGCAGTATCAGAATATGCTGTCGCTATATCGGCTATATGGGCTTATTGAAGACTAGAGGAAAAGATAAAACTGATTTCACAGTAAAAGGATTGAGATTACCTGCTTTATTGTGCCGTGTAAAACACCTTACGATATGGGCGGGGAGGGGGACATGGAGCCAGTCCCCTTGACCTGTCGGTATTCGCTGGGAGTACAGCCGATTTCCTTCTTGAATACACGATTGAAATAGCTTATATTATTGTAGCCGCAAGTGTAGATGATTTTTTTGATGTCCCAATCTGTTGAGGTGAGATATTCACAGCATTTCATGATTCGGAAGCGGTTGAGGTATTCCATAGGCGTAAGATTAGTAAATTCCTTGAATTGCCTGCAGAAATGGCTTCTGCTCATATGCGCTTCCTGCGCTAATTCGTCCAGTGGGATATCATGATTATAGTTATTTTTGATATAGTGGATGACTTTTTGGAGATTATTGATTGTATCCGCTCCAATATTTGTCCCATGACTTGCAAATACATATTGGTGCATTTGCTGCCATATGATAAGCAAATGTCCTTTTACAAATAATTCTTTTGTATCCTCAATATCATTTTGGAGAATGTATTTTAAATTTGACAGGATATTCTGCT
>CAMAKT010000223.1 GCA_945836135.1 uncultured Clostridia bacterium
CTAAGGTTTTAAGGGGTGAAAACACGGAGCTTACAATAGAAGTCAGACCTCATAGAAGATACGATAATACAGCAGAAAAAATTAATCATATAGAGGGCGTTAATGATGTAACAGCCCTCCAGTATAACGGAGAATACCATGGCTAAAGCTAAAAAAAATACCATGTGGCTTTTGCTTGCCGCAGGTTTGGGAATATGTTGTTTTCTTAACATAATGTACGTAAAAAAGACGATAATCTATGATTCAACAGGAGAACCCCTGTATAACCCCCTCATGGGCTTTGCGGTGAATGCGGATTATGTGGAGGCAGTAGGAGAAAATACGCTTGTGTATGTGGATATTACATGGCGTGAGTGGGAGCCGGAGGAGGGAGTATACGATATAGAGGGTGTAAAAGAGGAAAATAACTGGGACAGGTGGAAGAACGAGGGAAAAAACGTGGTACTCAGATTTGTCTGTGACGAACCCACGGAGGAAGAGCATATGGACATACCGGACTGGTTGTATGAGATAACGGGGGATGGAATATTCTATGAAGTGGATTACGGAAAAGGCTATGCACCGGATTATGATAATGAGATATTTATAGAGGCCCATGAAAAAGCTGTTCTGGCGCTGGGAGAAGCCTTTGGCAGGGACGGAATGGTAGCTTATGTTGAGCTTGGAAGTCTGGGGCACTGGGGTGAGTGGCATATGCAGTACAGCAAGGGAACCACAAGAATGCCGGGACAGGAGGTCAGAACGAGATATGTCCTTCCTTATCTTGATGCTTTTCCTGATGCGTATATTATGGCAAGAAGACCTTTTACTGAGACGGCAGGGCTTGGGCTTGGTCTGTATAACGACATGACCGGAGATTTTGACAGCACCATAGAGTGGCTTGAATGGATAGAAAATGGAGGCATCTACAGTCAGCCCGTCGAGGAGGAGAAACTGTCGGAGCAGCCTGATATATGGGAGAGTGCACCCATAGGGGGTGAATTTACAAGTTCACTCTCATGGGAGGACATGCTTGTAAACAATCTCGACAGGACAACTAAACTTTTACAACGTTCACATACAACCTTTATAGGACCGAAATGTCCGGTAAGGGGTGAGATTACGGAATATAAAGAGGGAGTTGACGAAGTACTTAAGAATATCGGCTACAGATACCGGGTAAGCAGCAGTACCTTAAGCTATATAAGATGGGCCGATAAGGGGAAGCTTACAATGACTGTGGAGAATACAGGAACTGCACCGATATACTTTTCCTGGAAAATGTATTTATATGTATATTATCAAAAGGAATACAATATGCCTTATGAGAGAATTGAATTGCCTGTGGACTTGTCCTCTCTGTATGGTGGGGACAGCGTGAAGGTTACGGTTACGGACCTGCCGGTGGGTGAGGAATATACCTACGGTGTATGTATTGAAAATCCGGACACAGGTAAGCCGGCGGTTTATCTTGATATGGATTGTGAAAATACAGGAAAAGTTTATATGCTTTCAGACTGAATCTTTATACTTTTAAACCATTGGAAAATTTCAATGGTTTATTTTATTGAAAAATTATCAATTGCTGATATACTTAAGTAAACAGAAGATTAATCAGCAAAAACTGAGGGAATAAATAAATATCTAAGAAGAGAGAAAGCATATGAAGAATGTAAAATTAACAAATTCCCTGATTCTTTTACTTGCCGCGGTTATATGGGGATTCGCCTTTGTGGCACAGAGCGCGGGGATGGATTATGTTGGACCCTTTACTTTTAACTGCGTGCGGTGCATTATAGGCGGAATAGTGCTCATTCCGTGTATATTTCTATTCAGATGCCGCAAATGGGCGGAGTCTGTAAAGGGAGGAATCGTGTGCGGTGTGCTTCTGTGCATCGCTACCAATTTCCAACAGTTCGGAATAATGTATACTACCGTGGGAAAGGCGGGCTTCATTACCACATTGTACGTTGTGATGGTTCCTATTATTGGATTGCTGTTTAAGAAAAAGCCTGGTATTCTGGTATGGGTGAGTGTTGCGATTTCCGTCGCAGGCATGTACCTGCTATGCATGACGGACAGTCTGGCACTGGGGCGCGGAGATATGCTGATACTTATCTGTGCCTTTGCTTTTTCACTACAGATAATGGCAGTAGACCATTTTGCGCCTGCTGCCGACGGAGTGATTATGTCATGTGTGCAGTTCTTTACATGCGGGATACTGTCGGGAATATGCATGCTGATATTTGAGGAGCCGTCATTATCAGGCATATACGGCGCAAGGCTTCCAATATTGTATGCCGGAGTTATGTCCTGCGGAGTTGCATATACATTACAGGTTATTGGCCAGAAGGATATGAACCCTACCGTTGCTTCGCTTATACTGTGTCTCGAGTCGGTAGTTTCGGCCATAGCCGGATGGATTATTCTGGATGAAGCCCTTACGGCAAGGGAGATTGCAGGCTGTGCAATGATGCTTGGCGCGATTGTTCTGGCACAGCTCCCTGCAAGAAGGAGAAAAGCTGCATTGTCCATGCTTATGGTTATGTTTATTGTATCAGGTTG
The DNA here is from genome assembly GCA_945836135.1 of uncultured Clostridia bacterium. GTDB lineage: Bacteria > Bacillota > Clostridia > Lachnospirales > Lachnospiraceae > CAG-882. The sequence continues at coordinate 2,545 of CAMAKT010000223.1, forward strand.
CGCTATGGGACAGAAAGCTTCTTTGAAAGGAACGGCACCAAACGAGATTCTGACTACCACACCGGTCAATCAGAATAAAATGCTCATTACGGTGATGGTATCATCGGGAATGAATGCTGAGATAATTGAGGAAGTCATAGAGGAAGGATTTACGGATGTGGATATTGTTTTGGTGCATAATGGTACCAAGGCAACAACATATTCACTTGAGAAGGGACTTATAAACAAAACGGCCTGCGATATGATATTCAGCAGAGACCTTCAGGCTGTGAACGATATTGCACCGGAGTATCTGTATGACTTATCATCCCAGGACTTTATAGGCAACTATTATCTTGCAGCTATTACCGGGTGTACCAATAAGGACGGCAAGGTATATTATCTTCCGGGCCCGTCGGATATATATGGAGTGGTTTATAACAAGACAATGTTCGAGGAAAATGGTTGGGAGCTGCCTCACAGCTACAGTGAATTTGTGCAGCTTATAGATAGCATCGATGAGGCAGGGTACATATCTCTTCAACCGTCAATCATGTGGCCGGATTCATTCCAGATAGTATTTAACACCTTCAGCTATGATGAGGTAATTAAAGGGGTCGACAATTTTGAATGGCGTATGAACTATCAGAACGGAGAGGGTCTGGCGGTGGAACATTTAGAGCCTGCTGCCATGAAACTCATAAAGCTGTTTGATGACGGAATACTTTCACTTGAAGACTGGAATGTAAAACCTCGTGAGCGTAGCGTGATGATGTACAGCGACCACACAACTGCAATGATATTCGAGTGCCAGAATGCTGTTAACTATAATAAAAAATATTCGGGTGAGAACGGATACAATGAGATTGGAATGTTCCCTTTCTGGACTTCTGATGAGCCGGATAGCGATTATCTGTACTCAATTCCGAGCTATTTTATGGGAATTACCAATACGGCAGTATGCGAGAGCAAGGAAAAGAAGGAGATGCTGTTAGATATACTTGCTTATATAAGTACATCGGATGTACAGCAGAAGCTCATGTCCGGAGGAATTCAGGTGTCCAACGTCAAAAAAGTCCCTTTGGTAACGGATGAGTTTTCAGAGGCGGTGAAGGAGACAATAGATGAAGGCAGAATTATTTCGAATTTCTATTATGGAACATCGAATTTGGAGATAGAGGAACAACTAAGAACAACGGTGCCTGCTCTTATTAATGGTGAAATAACCATAACAGAGTGGCTTGCGGGAGCAGATAAGGTGCGGGACAAATATCTGAATGAGGATAGTAATGAGACGGTTTACGGACAGGTGGAGCGCACACTTACCAAGTTTGAGACAGCGCATGTCATAGGAGACATGTACAGGAAAATTGCAGACGCGGATATTGGACTTGTACTGGTGGGAAACTACTACTACAGCGTTAATGAACGCCTGTATGGGGGAGACATAACTGACGAGTCAATTTTGTGTATTTCACCGGATAAAGGGATGGCTAAGGAAAATGATATGGGAATTGCTGTTTCCCGGATGACGGGAAGACAGATAATTGAGATACTTAACAGCACGCCAAGTACCCCCGGGGAGAAGACCGGAAAATATCCGTATATGGTGGCATCGGGACTTATGGTGGAATATG
>CAMAKT010000224.1 GCA_945836135.1 uncultured Clostridia bacterium
ATCAACATCGAGAACATGCTCAACAAGAGCAAGGGAGACTATGCATATTCCATGTTCGACGTTACAAGCGTACCTTCCAAGGAGCTTATCGACGAGATGAAGAGCATGGAGGGTGTTGTAAAGGTAAGAGTGCTTACATTCTAGAAAATAATACATTGAGATTAATAACGTCCAGCCGGGTATTACCTGACTGGACGTTTTCAGAACAGAAAGGCGGAAAATATGGCGAACATAAGACCTTTTATTTGCGTAAGACCAAGCGAGAGAACAGCATCACAGGTAGCTGCACTTCCGTATGATGTGTACAGCAGAGCTGAAGCCTGCGCTGAGGTGGCGGATAAGCCACTGTCCTTCCTCAATATCGACAGGGCTGAGACACAGTTTGATGATACGGTTGATACCTATGATGATAGGGTATATGCCAAGGCAAAGGAAATGTTGGAGGCAAGAATTGCTGACGGAACCTTTATAACGGACAGCGATAAGGCATATTACATATATGAGCTTACCATGGACGGCAGAGTCCAGACCGGAATCGTGGCATGTGCGTCCATCGATGACTATGCCGACAATATTATTAAGAAGCATGAAAACACCAGAGCCGACAAGGAGCTTGACCGCATACGTCATGTAGACACCTGCAATGCCCAGACCGGCCCGATTTTTCTTGCCTACAGAGCCAATGAGACAATTCGTGCCGTTGTGGCTGACAATAAGAAAAAAGAGCCGCTGTACAGCTTCACATCACCGGACGGAATAAGGCATCAGGTATGGAAGATTTCCGCACCACAGGATGTTGATAAGGTACAGGAAGCTTTTGCCGGGATTAATTCTGTGTACATTGCGGACGGACATCACCGCGCTGCCTCTGCGGTTAAGGTAGGCTTTAAGCGCCGCAGCGAGAATCCTTCATATACCGGAGAGGAGGAATTCAACTACTTCCTGTCAGTGCTGTTCCCTGATGAGGAACTGATGATTATGCCATATAACCGTGTTGTTAAGGACTTGAACGGTTATACCAAGGATGAATTTATCTCGAAGCTTTCGGAGTGCTATGACGTGGCACAGAGCGGTATCAGGGGAGAAGCTGTTGTTCCGGATAAGAAGGGGGTAATAGGAATGTACCTTGAGGGAGGCTGGTACACCCTTACTGCCAAGGCGTCAATACTTAATGATGACCCTGTGGAAGGTCTGGATGTGTCCTTACTTCAGAACCATGTCTTAGAGCCGGTGCTTGGCATTGCTGACCCTAGAACGGACAAGAGGATAGAATTCATCGGCGGAATCCGCGGCACCAAGGAGCTTGAACACCGGGCAGACAGTGACATGAAGGTGGCATTCTCCATGTATGCAACCTCAATACAGGAACTTTTCGCAGTGGCTGATGCAGGACTGCTGATGCCGCCTAAATCTACTTGGTTTGAGCCGAAATTAAGGAGCGGGTTGTTTATACATAGAATATAATGAGCATTTGTAGTGAAACGAGAACCGGTGCTTTTTGCATTGTAAAAAAATAGTTCGTCTATTATAATTAATAACAGGATATTTAAGTACAAAAGCGGGGTTGCATGGTGAAAGACAATACATACGAAAATTATATAGGCTCATTAATAAGCAGTGAACGTTACAGGCGCAGACTTGCTTCGGCAGATGTATACAGTGGTATATGCAGCCAGAGCATATACAATAAGCTTGAGAATGGTGGGTATTCAGGAAATATTCATGTGCTCAGGGCTGTACTTCAGAGGCTGGGGCTTAATGCAGGAAGAAGCGGTGCATATCTTAATGCCGAAGAATATGGTGAGATGTATGACAGGCTGCTTATACTTGAGAGCATCAGGGAAGGGGAGACTGACAAGGCGGCAGAGCAGCTTGAGACTTATGAAATGAAATATAAGGATAAAAGCCGGCTAAATATTCAGTTTACAGACAATATAAGGGCGAGGATAACAGAGCTTAACGGCGATTATAGGGAAGCACTTAAGCTATATAAGCGGGCAGTCATGCACACCATGAAGGATTATGATGCAGACAGTGAGCTTGCCTGTATATCAGTGTATGAATTTTTTATGATATCAAACATAGCGAGACTTACCGCCAAGGAAGGGGATGTACGGACGGCGGTGACACTGTATAGGAAGCTTCTTGGGTATTGCAGCACCTCAAGCGCAGAGATATGGAACAATGCATGTATGTATCCCAAAGTGGTATGCGAACTGCTTGATATTAAGGCACCGGACACAATGGACAGGTGCGGGCTTTATGAGATGTATGAGCATTGCAGGGCGGCGTTAGAGGTTCTTAGAAAGGCCTCAAGACTACATTTTGTAAGACCGCTTCTGCGATATATTCGGACTATTGAAAACATGCTTGGAATAGAGGATGACGGGGGATGGGATGAATTTCTTGAATGTTATGAAAAACTGTGCGAAGAATATGGACATAGAGGCGAGCTGTTTGAATGGTATCCGTATTATCTTGACTGTGATTTCTGTCCTGTGGAGAAGCTCATAGACGAGCGGAGACAGATGCACGGTATGTCCATGGAGGAACTGGCCGGAACTGACTGCAGTGTTAAGACGGTCAGCAGAATAATTAATGGAAACAATTCACCAAGCTACAACACTTCCAAATGCCTGCTTGACAAGCTTGGGCTGAAAGGGGTGTTAAGGTGCGACATTGTGGTTACCGATAATATTGAGGCCCATAAGCTGTGGGATGAATTGGTGATATGTAAGGCATCGGGAAATTATGGGACGGCTGAGAAGATTTATAGAGAATTATGCAGTAAGCTTGACAGTTCCTTGGATATAAACCGCATGGCAATTGAATATGAGCGGATATTGTTTGAGTCTCAAAAGAATAAAATGGACTATAATGAGGTGGCTGAAAGTAGTGAGAAGCTTCTGCCATTTCAGATAAACGACGCCGGAAAATATAAATATCTTTTACCGATAGAGAAGATGATTATAAACAATTATTTTGACTGTATGAATAAGCTTGGCAGATACGATAACCTTGATATTCTCGATGCTGTATTACAGCAGTATACACAGACAGAACTTGACAAGAAGAGATTTGCAAGCCACTATGAGAGTACGGTTGTTCGTTGTGTTAATTTCTTGGGAAACAAAGGGGAATTTGACAAGTCTAACAGAATGTCAGATGAGGCTATAAGGCTGGTGCTGGAATGTGAGAGAATGTATTCTTTATCCTCACTTCTGTATGGTATCTCATGGAATAATGGGGAATGCGGGAGTGTCACAGCGAAGGATTTGGAGAGGTGCAAATGTGCTTATAAGATGGCAGAATTTATGTGGGCTGCTGAAAAAATGGACAGATATCAAAAATGGATTAATAATCATTCAGTGTAAATGATTTTTTTCTTTAACAGACCTAATTAAGAATAAAAATAATTCATCATTTGTCCTGTTATAAGTAGAAAAAATTAAATACAATAAGACTGTTAATCTGAAGTGAAAGAGTGATTATAAATGGAGATTAAGATGAAAAAAATAAAAAAACTGTTATTTTTGTGTCTGGTATTAATTTTTTGCAGCGCAGGGTGTAAAAATCAAAATGAGACACCCGAAAAACAGAAGGAGCCGGATTCTTTTCAGGCAGACTGGAAAAGTAACGGACTGGCAGTTTCAGAAGAAGTGAAGGTTAATGAAACATATTACCTTAATAACTTTGATAAGTGGGAGCACTTTCTTGACACGGAGCATAAGGAAGAACCGGCAGCTGTTGAACCCGGGGGAAATGGCAGATATACGTGGTTTCTCGGAGTAAGGTGTAATGAGAACAGGGAATATGAGAGGGGCGAAAATGCCGTTTACATACTGGATGTGTACTCTCCGGATGCCATCAGCACAAGTAGTTGTAACGATACTATGAATACTAAAAGTATTATGTTTACTCCGAAGGATATAGGGGCCTATGGAGAAATAGGCTATATAGTCAGTGCGGACGTACTTGGAGAGGATAGCTACATGTTCAGGTGGGCTGAATATGAATTTGAAGACGAGATGTATTGTCAGAAGTCTGATAAAATCATTTTCACTGATTTAAAAGGAAATAATACGGTCAATGAGTTTTATGATATATTTAAGGAACAAG
>CAMAKT010000225.1 GCA_945836135.1 uncultured Clostridia bacterium
ATACTATTTTTTTCTTGGGAGGAATGCACACGATGATTAGTGGAGTTCGTAAGAAAATCAGATTAGGTGATGTACTTATAAGTGAAGGGAAGATTAATGAGGAACAGCTTCAGACAGCTCTGGCAGAGCAGAAGATTAAGGGAAAGCTTCTCGGAGATACCTTAATTGATCTTGGCTATGTGTCCCAGGATGACATGATTGATGTGTTGTGCCGCCACCTTAATGTGGACTATGTCAATTTGGCTGCAGCATCAATTGATGATAAGGCAGTTCATTTGATAGATGAGGATAATGCCAGAAAGCTTAAGCTCATTCCTTATATGTTTGATAAGAGCAGAGCTAATGCAGTGTGGGTTGCCATGGCTGACCCGATGGATATCATGGCAATCGATGACGTGGGAATTATCACCGGTATGGAGGTTATTCCTGTCTTAAGTAAGCTGTCTGACATTCAGTCGGTAATAGATAAGTTCTTTGGAAAGCAGAAGGCAAATGCCATTGCTGAGGCTTATAAGCAGGAGCAGGCTGTCTATGACAATGATAATGCTCAGGATGATGAGAGAAGAGAGGACGTGGAGAACTCACCTATTGTTCTTCTTGTCCGTAATATCATTGAGCAGGCAGCGAGACAGAGAGCCAGCGATATACATATAGAGCCATTTGAATACAATATACGTGTACGTTACCGTATCGACGGTTCCCTTATCGAGGCCATGACCTACGATAAGGCACTGTACGCCGCCATGGTAGCACGTATCAAGATTATATCCAATATGGATATATCAGAAAAGAGAAAGCCACAGGACGGTCGAATCACCATTGATATTGACCATAAGGAGTATGATATCCGTGTATCGGCGCTGCCTACCTGCTACGGCGAGAAGATAGTTATGAGACTTGCGCTTAAGGCGGGCTTTAAGAGGGACAAGAGCAAGCTGGGCTTAAGACCGGATGACATGGTCAAGTTCGATAATATCTTAAAGAACCCTCACGGCATCATACTTGTAACGGGACCTACAGGTTCAGGTAAGTCCACCACATTGTATACAGCCTTAAGTGAACTTAATAAAGAGGATGTTAATATTATTACGGTAGAGGACCCGGTAGAGGCCAACATCGACGGCATCAATCAGGTCGTTGTCAATCCGAAGGCCAACCTTACCTTTGCAAGTGCCTTGCGTTCAATTCTGCGACAGGACCCGGATATCATCATGATTGGTGAGATTCGAGATTCCGAGACAGCGGAGATTGCGGTTAAGGCATCTATCACAGGACACCTTGTTGTAAGTACCCTCCATACTAATAACACGGCAGCATCCGTTTCCCGTCTTATCGATATGGGCGTAGAACCGTACCTTCTGGGCGATTCCCTGGTGGGCATCATTGCACAGAGACTTGTACGAAGACTGTGCAGCTGCAGCAAGGACAACACAAGACAGGCAACCAAGGAAGAGAAAAAGCAGCTTGGCGTACCTCTCGACCAGCCTTGCATCCTGCACGAGCCTAAGGGCTGCAAGGAATGCAGCAATATAGGCTATTACGGACGAATCGGTGTGTATGAGATAATGCCTATTACCAAGAGACTTAAGCGCATGATTGCCGAAAGAAGCAACGCGGATGATATTATGGACGCAGCGGTGGAGGAGGGCATGCATACACTGAGGGCTTCGGCGGCAGAGTATGTACTTGACGGAACCACCAGCTTCTCGGAGATGATGAAGATAACATACAATGTAGATAATTAGTAATAGGCAGAATGCTACGAATAATATGTTATTTCCAAGTAAACGATATTCATATTCATATACAAAATTTATCGAAAGGAGGACAATTATGTGCACTAGGTCACAGTTGGATAACATCACAGAGCAGCTTGTAAACATATATCGCAATGCTTACGGTAATGCAATAGTATCAATTCTTCTTTATGGTTCCTATGCAAGAAATGAAGAAAGCAATCAGTCGGATGTAGATATAGTTGCTATTGTAAAGGGAAACAGAGAAGAGTTGCAGAAAAAGCTTAGAATCGTGTGGGAAGAATCAGCAGATATTGGACTTGAGAATGATGTAGTTGTTTCTCCGACGGTAGTACCTTTTGATGAGTTTGAACGATATAGAACTAGCTTGCCTTACTATATGAATATTGAGAAGGAGGGAATTAAGGTTGGATGATTTGTCATTGTATAGACTTAATGCTGCTGAAGATAAATTGAAATCAGCCAGGATACTCCTTGATTCCGGACAATATAAAGATTCTATTGGAAGGTCATATTATGCAATTTTTTCAGCTATCAGAGCTGTTTTAGCAAAGGATAAAGTTGATTTTTCGAAGCATGCAGGAGTTATTTCATATTTCCAAAAGGAGTATATAAAGACAGAATTATTTGATAAGAAATATTCGAAGTATATTGCTGTTGCATTCCAGATTAGAAATAACTGTGATTATGATGATTTCTTTATAGTGTCCAAAGAGGATGCTGTCGAGCAATATGCCCATGCATGTGAATTACTTAATGCGGTAAAAGTATTTTTGAGTTAATTTTGTTTCGATAATTATTATCAACTACAGATAGAGAGGAAGGTACTTAAGGTGACGATAGAAGAACTTCTTATAAAGGCAAAAGAATGTAAGGCATCGGATGTGCATATCACGGTAGGTATTCCGCCTAAGATGCGTGTGAATGGCACGTTACTGGATATGGAATATCCGAAGCTGCTTCCAGCAGACACGGCGGCGATTATAAGTCCTATTATGGATGAGAAGAGGATGAAGCATCTGGAAGATGTGGGAGAAGTGGATTTCTCCTATTCCATTCCGCAGGTGGGGCGTTACCGTGTCAATGTATTCCATCAGAGAGGTTCCCTGGCGGCATCTATACGTCTGGTAGCCACCAAGATTCCTCTTCCGGAGGAATTAGGAATTCCAAGGTCGGTAGTTGATTTGTACCAGAAGAAGAGAGGTCTGATTCTCGTAACAGGCCCAACAGGTTCAGGTAAGTCCACCACGCTTGCATCCCTTATTGACAAAGTCAATTCCAATATAGAAGCCCATGTTATTACTCTTGAGGACCCGATAGAGTATCTGCATAACCACAAGAAGGCCATGGTTAACCAGAGAGAGATTGGCATCGACACAGGCTCATATTCCAATGCCTTACGCGCGGCACTGCGTGAGGACCCGGATGTTATTCTCGTAGGTGAGATGCGAGACCTTGAGACAATCTCCACGGCCATCACAGCGGCAGAGACAGGACATCTTGTCCTTTCCACACTGCATACAATCGGAGCAGCCAGCACCATTGACCGTATTGTGGATGTGTTCCCGCCGCATCAGCAGCAGCAGATACGAGTTCAGCTCTCCATGGTATTGGAGGCGGTTATCAGCCAGCAGCTTATCAGGACAGCGGATAACAAAGGCCGTGTGGCAGCCTTCGAGGTCATGCACAGCACCCCGGCAATCAAGAACCTTATCCGTGAGGCGAAGACATTCCAGATTAATTCCACGATTCAGACCAGCAAGAAGCAGGGAATGCAGACCATGGACGACGCCATATTTGACCTGTATATGAAGGGCGAGATAAGCAAGGAGAATGCCATTGTCTATGCTCAGGACAGCTCAAGAATGGAAACAAGAATTGAAACATCAATATAGACAAAATAGGAAATAAGTATTATAATACTAGTATCAAAGCACATGTATTTCAGTTGACCGACAGGTTAGCATATCGAAGAAAATAATTGGGGGCTGCATATGGCGACATACTCGTATGAGATTGTGACTAAGGAAGGTAAAAAGAAGAAGGGTTCCATAGAAGCTGACAGCTTGGAAAGGGCAAGGAATGTCATTAAGCCGGAGGCGGATATGGTAGTTTCCCTCAAGGAAGCTTCCGTACTCAATAAGGACATTGAACTTAATATAGGAAGGAAAAAGGCATCCGTCAGGGATTTGTCAGTATTCTGCCGCCAGTTCAACAGTATCCTGAAGGCAGGTGTCAGCGTAATCGAGGCGCTGGACATGCTGTCACAGCAGACGGGGAATAAGAACCTGGCAGAGGCAATCCTGAACACCAAGACCAATGTGGAGAAGGGCGA
>CAMAKT010000226.1 GCA_945836135.1 uncultured Clostridia bacterium
CTATTAAATCCCATAATATTGTTATGTAGTTTACATTCCAAGCAATGATCTCCACATCTTTCCTTTTGCGGTAATCTCACCATCCTGCTTCGCATATTTAAGAACTGTCTTCTGGTAGCTGTTCACGGCACTCTCGAATAAATTTCCTGCAACCTTGTCAACGGTTCCTGTGTATCTTCCCTGTGTTTTAAACAGTTTCTGAACAGGCATCACAACATAATGCTTACGGTTCTTACTCTTGCTTACCGTCACCGTTTTATTTAATGTCTCTTTTCCAGGCTTGCCATCCGGAGTTGCACCGGTGCAAAACTGTACTTCCCGGACAAAATCTTCCTGTCGGTACGCTCCATCCTTTACAATGCCGTTTCGCTTAATCTCCTCCGGCACCTCAACAGCCCAGTAATACTTTACCTGACTCTTAAACAGCTCCCAGGTATTCTTTGCCCTTGACGCCTTTGTGCTTGCCGGGTCATTGATATAGACATATCCGTTTTCATATCCGTAAGCGACAACATAATGCCCGGAGCTTGTCCAATTACCTTTCCCCATGCAAGCAATCAGCCAATTACCCTTCTGCAACTCTGAAAGAGCTTTGTCATGCACTCCGTTCCAAGGAATACTATATACGTTAGAGGTATTTAACCTACTCACTTTCACTCCGTAAGCTTTTGCACATGGTTCAAAGAAGCTGTAGCTGGTACCACTGTTTTTGACCTTGTAATTATGGTACCGCGCCCATGCTGCCAGCGTAACAGGGTCAATATACGGGCTCACGATTGCAGCAAGCACATCCGCAAGAGATGTTGGTCCACATCCGGCGCTCTTGATGGTGCTCTTCTCTCCGTCCACAGCATAGGACAAACCGCCCCATTTTGAATCGTTCTGCTTGTAATCAACAGGCTTAATCATTTTATATCTATCCTCCGTTTTCACTTCCTCCAGAAACAGCTTACTCTCTGCCTCTCTCCTCCTCACAAGTCCGGCCAGAACCTTTCCGCCTCCCTTGTTATATAAAAGCATTGCATCCGCAATCTCAGGAAGTGTACGATTTGCGATCAGCTTTTTCAGATTCCCGGCACCGCAGTTATATGTAAAAGACACCAGAGCGTCAAACTGATTCTGATTCAGCTTCAATTTTGTTGAAGTGACATAGTTTTCATACTTTCCCAAATCTGCTTTAAGAAATGCATCTGCCTGTGCCTGTGTGATTGTCTGCCCCTGTACAACTCCTGCCGTGTGTCCGTAACCTATGGTCCATACCCCGGCGGGGCACAGGTAAGCTGTCAACCTGCACCCCTCGAAGGACTTAATCAGGGCAATTCCTTTTTCACTGGTTTTCATTTTTTTTCACCTTTTTCTTTCCATCCAAATTGAACAGGTTCCGAAGCATCTCATAAAAACCGGTCGATGCAAGACCGCTAATCATTCCGCCAAGGATAACCTGCTCATTGATGCCACTCTGAATATTAGTCAAGATTGCAATGATTGTCCCCATACACAGAGCTGTAAGCGGTATGTATTTGTTCGGAAACTTGTCAAAAGCTGTTTTCAGCACATAGCCTGTCAAAAGGCAAATGCCCAAAATGATAGGGTTAATAAACTCCATTAAAAATGATAAATCCATAGCGTTAATCCTCCTTATTCTCCAACAATGTTAATTCCATACTGAACAGCGCATTCATGCTCGATTCTGCAGCCTCTGTAATCTTTCCAGCCTTCCGCGAAATACGCACAATCTGCGGTAGATAATAGTTCCAAAGACTTTCCAAGAAACCATAACGGCCTTGCATCGTGCGGAGCATTTTCAAAAAAGCTGTCAATCACTTCCACTTCTCCGAACTGATCTGTAACTCTCTTGATAATCTCTGCCCTTTCTGCCTTGATTTCCTCATCTGTCTTTCCTCTCATCGGCTGCGAAATAAACAATTTTTTCATAGTACTAATCCTCTCTTTCCAAGTCCTCAATCCTGTGATTGGCTACTTTGATTTGCTCAGTTAAAACAGCCTGAGCTTCCTCCAACTTAAAAGTTCTCTCGATTACCGTATTGTGCTTATCCACTTTCTTTTCAAGCTGTTCGATACGGTAATTTGTCAGCTTATTCGCTGCCATGACTCCTGCCACGCTCCCTATGGCTGTTCCTGCCATTGACAGCAAGGCAACAATGATTTCTGACGGCATATTCGGTCTCCTTTCATTTTTTGTGTATAGCAAGAGCCGGGTACCTTTCGGCATCCGGCTCATTGGCTCTTGTTATTATTCAGTTAGTCATGTCATCAACGGGCAATATATGTACTGCCTTTTCCACAATCTCGACATACAGCCTGTCATATTCTTCCTTCGTGATTTCAATGCCATCGGTGACATTCTTAGTGGCAGTTCCTACCTCTACCACTGTTTCGTCTTCGTTCAACTTTTTATAATAAATCATGCTCTGCTCCTCTCTTATCCGAATACGCACCAAAAATAGGTATAGCCGCTTCGGAAATAATAATTATTATTGACCGCCTGTGCTGTAATCACGCTCTTAGTGGCATCTGTGAATGCCTCCTGCGCGTTATAAGCATTAACAGCATAGGCATCACCGACATATCGGATATTCCAGTCAGACAGGCCAGCCATCCGCTTGGATAGCGCTATCATAGAATAATTCATTTGTGCAGACTCCAGTGTACAGAGAAAGGCATATTGCGGAACTACTCCGAGATTGTGTTCAATTCTTACTGTAGTAGAGTCCTCTGATAGCGTAAAGCTGCCTACTGCCATGCCAGACGGCACGCTACTGCCGGATACCGGAAGGGTTAAGATTCTCTGTGCAAATTCACTGGCAGGAATCGGTGCGGTTGTCCCGTCCTTTGTTCGGATAGCGGACGCTATCCCTTCCAAAAAATCAGTAAGAGCCATTGAGCGCACCTCCTATCTGGTTATCAATGTATGTCTGTATCTCTGCAATATCATCGGCTGTCCAGTAATCAGTACCACGTACAGGAGTGTAACCGTCCGCTCCCGGTGTACCATCCACACCAGGTTGTCCGGGTTCACCATCTTTACCTGGCTCACCATTTAACGATTCCAACCACTCCGCTTCGGTGCCAACAAATCCATGAGCCACAGCAATATTATAAGCGGACTTGCCATCAGTACCGTCAGCGCCATCCATACCATTATTACCGGGAGCACCAGTGTCGCCCTTATCACCTTTTTCACCTTTTAGCTCCTCCTTATGAACAGTCACATAGGTGCTTACTATCTGCTGTATCTGTTCCTCTGTAATCGTCTCTACCGGATGTTCTGATATGTATTTCTCAACCGCCTCGGCTATCTTATCATCAGGTATGCCGCCTGTCTCAATCTCGTTCAACATGGCGATTATCTGCTCATATACCGTCTGAGACGGGTCCTGTGGCGCTCCACCTTCTGCATATCCTGATTCCGTGATTGGTACCGTAGATGAGTCAGCCGTTATCAAATCACCACAGAATACAGACACTTTCATGAATCCAGGATTTATTGCTTCCCACGGTACCAGGCACTCATCATCTTCTAACACTGCATGCCTCACAACGTCACCTGACTTGAATATTGCTGTCTTTATTCCTGTCCACTCTTCCGAGAATTCAAATGACGCGCGAAGATAGTTTCTACTGTCCGATACAACACGATTTGTATCTGTCCGAACTATATGCTGTCCGTTTACCTTGAATGTTATGTATAACATAGGATTCCTCCTTTCTAATTTAGTTGCACCGGTGCAACTCTTACTATTTCATGTTTATTCGCTCATTTATTCCTCTGCCAAATTAGCAATTTAAACAAACGCATATCGAATAATGTGTTTGATATAACGTGGCTACCTAACAGCTTTGTACAAAATCGCACTATTATTAGCTATACTTTAGCAAGCAATGTTGGTGCTAATGGTGCATATGTACCTATATTTACCTATATTTACATGTACTTGGTATGATTCATCTATCGTTTCCAGTGTATGGCAATTTGCTATAACAATAGATGGTGTAAAAAACGATATAATACAAGTGCGACTTCATGGAGTAATTGGATGTAAAATGATCATTTTATTTTAACAGCAA
>CAMAKT010000227.1 GCA_945836135.1 uncultured Clostridia bacterium
ATCCATAAGCTGAGGGGTCAGGCTGTTAAGGAACTCATTGATAATCTCATAGTCGAAGTCCGGATGGCTTTCCTCGAACTCCATCAGCCATTCATTAACCTGGATAATCCACTTCGGTATCTGGTTGAATATCTCTGTAAGGCTTGTGCCAATCTGCGGTAGCAGGTATACACATACCAGAACAACGCAGACCAGTACAATCAGGTATGAAAACAGAAGTGACATTATTCTTCTTGGCTTATCATGCTTCTTGAGGGGCTTGATTTTTCCTAACAGCTTCACATCAAACAGCCTCACCAGCGGATTAATCAGAAATGCGATAAATGCGCCCCACAGGAATGGTGACAATACCGACAGAAAATCTTTGAAATATGCCTTTGTAGTGTCCCAGCTTATGAATGCCTTGACAATCAGCACGCTGGCAAGCACAACCAGAATGGCATACAGGCATATGGTAAGGTACTTCGTATTCCATGAGAACTTCTCTTTGCGCTTCTTACCCCCGGATTCCGCATTAGCCATATCTGCTTCACGCCATGCCCGCTCCCATGCACTGCCGGTCGCATTCGTGCTGCCCGTGCTGCCTTTTCCCTCGGTGTCGCCCGGGCTTCCTTTTTCCTCGGTGCTGCCCGTCTTGTCCGAAGCCTCCGGATTACCCTCTGTGTTTCCGCCGCCAATGTTCTCTTCCATCTTATTCTTCCTGATATTTCCCCACAATTTCATTCTGCCTGACCTCCGCACACAACATTATACATTAAGTATACTCTCTAACAAAATTATACGCAACCCTGATTGTATTGTAATTTTTTTCCTAAAAACAAATAGTTTCCAGTATCAAAAGCATTGACAAAGGCATACTATTATAGTAAAATGATTGTACAATAATTTGAACAGTATATTGTACAACCAGAGAGGAGAATGTTTATATGCTTGCGGTGAACTATTCTACAATTAGAAACAACCTGAAAGACTACTGCGACAAGGCAACCGATTCACACGAAACAGTTATTGTTACTCGTAAAGATGAAAAAAATGTTGTTATTATAAGCCTCGAAAAATATAACCAGTTAGAAAAAGCGGCTAGAAACGCTGAATATCTTTCTATGATTGACAGGGGAATAGCACAGTTGGAAGCAGGTAAAGGACAGGCACACGAACTAATAGAGGTAGAAAATGAACAAATTATGGAGCGATAGAGCATGGGATGACTATCTCTACTGGCAGACACAGGATAAAAAAATATTGAAACGGATTAATGAACTTGTTAAAAGCATTGAGCGTGAAGGGCTGTCACAAGGAATTGGGAAGCCTGAACCTTTAAAACATCGAAAGGCATGGAGCAGACGAATTGATGAATCCAACAGATTAGTTTATAACATTGATGAAAAAGGCAATTTGTGGATAATTGCATGTAAAGGACATTATGAAGATTAGCACCTATTTGGTGCTTTTCTTCTTTTGATATTGCCCCCTTAACCTACCCTTACATATCTCTCTAAAATATTTTTTAATTTTTTTAAAAAAACACTTGCATTTTTTTTTCGGTTGTGTATAATAATACTTGCGTCACAGATGAGACGCCAAAATAAAGGACGCGCGATTAGCTCAGTTGGTAGAGCACCTGACTCTTAATCAGGGTGTCCAGGGTTCGAACCCCTGATCGCGCACTAAAGGTACCAGTTTTGCGGAGTAGTAAGAACCGTGGGGTTGGTGCTTTTTTATTTTTATACCACCGTAAATTGCGGTGGTATTAATATTTTATCCCACCGCAAAATATGATGGTATGATTAGAAAGTTCTCTCCCTCCGCCTCCGGATAGGGAATAAAGTGGCTCTCCGGGTCTACCGCAAGCCAGTCATTGATTGCCTCTGATGTTCTGCTGTAATCCTCTCTGATATTCACCATTGTCTTCGGCTCCTCAAAATATGAAAACAGAATATCCTCATGAAGCGCTATCGACTGGTACTTGTCCCCTGTAAGGAGACCCTCCCTCACAATGTTGATGTGGTGGTATACATAATCCCAGAGCTTATCCTCCCTAAGCCTTGCAATTCTGCCCCTCCTGTGCTCCGGTCTTCTGTTCTCCTGCCACTGCTCTATGCTCTTTGGCTCACTGTGAAAATATATATGCTGCATTTTCGCCCAGTGCTTCACCTTTCCGCCCTGCGGCCAGCTCTCAAGAAATGGTGTCAACGGCTCCATAAAGCATACCGGCTCCATTTCCTTCGTCTCCTCATAATACAGAAATAGCATATTTTCATAATGATACAACGCTGCCGTCAGAAGAGTTCCTTTCTTAATAAATTCCTCCGCCATAGCCCTGCACCTGTCCGCCGCCTCAACCAGCTCAATCTCACTTACCCCTGTTGCCACCTGCGCCCTGTAATGACACCTGCAAATCATCCCGTGCACCACCTTTTACCATATTTTATTATAATATATTCCAAATTCCTTTGTATGTCCACATTTCCCATTGACAGTTTTACCATATGATGCTAATTTGTTGCTTAAATTAGGGTTAGGATGTAACAATGTTGATTAGCATTTTTTGACATCCTAACCAATTATTGTCTTATTAAAATGAATTTACCTAGGTAATTGCGAAACTCCCATTTATCACTGAACAGTTGTGCAATTTTACTATGTTGTAAGTCAGGTGCTTTGCTGCCGCCGGTGCTTAGCGGCTGTAGTTTAGCCGCTTATGCACCGCTGTGTGCAGCAAGCAGCGAGAGCGTGCCTGGCGGCAATATAGTAAAATTGCACAACGTCCGGTGCCAATTCACTGAGTTTCGCAAACGCCTAAATGAATTTACCAATTGAAAGGATTAACCATGAACACAATCAAAAAGCTATACTGCCGCACTTTCCAGACTGTATTTCGAATTGCCATACCGATACTGCCTTACCGCTCCCCCAAGCTTCTTCACAGCGTGGATGAGCTTCCGGCACTCTTAAATGAGCAGAGTATCTCTTCTGTTCTTCTGGTCACCGATACCGGAATACGCTCATTAGGACTTACGGCGCATCTTGAAGAGCTGTTTTCCAAGGAAGGAATATCCCTTACAGTATATGATAAGACCGTTGCCAATCCTACCACGGACAATGTAGCAGAGGCACTTGCATTATATAAGGAAAATAATTGTCAGGCACTTATAGGCTTCGGCGGTGGTTCCTCCATGGACTGCGCCAAGGCTGTGGGCGCTTGTGTTGCCCGCCCCCGCAAGCCGCTTATGAAAATGAAAGGTATCCTGAAGGTGATGCGCCCGCTTCCTCCTCTTTTTGCTGTTCCTACCACAGCCGGCACAGGAAGCGAGACAACGCTGGCAGCCGTAATTACGGACGCTAAGACCAGGGGCAAATATCCGATTAACGATTTTCCTCTCATTCCCAAATACGCCGTCCTCGACCCGGAAGTCACCCGTTCACTGCCTCCGTTTATAACAGCATCCACGGGACTGGATGCCCTCACCCACGCCGTAGAGGCATATATAGGCCGCTCCACCACCGGCAAAACCCGTGGTGCGGCAGTCAAGGCAGTAGACCTTATCTTCCATAATATTAAGACCGCCTACAGCGATGGTAACAATATGGAAGCCCGCAAAAATATGCTCCACGCCTCATATCTCGCAGGTGTGGCATTTACCATATCCTATGTCGGCTATGTTCATGCCGTGGCACATTCCCTGGGCGGACGCTACAACATTCCCCACGGACTTGCCAATGCCGTACTGCTGCCTATAGTCCTCAGAAGCTACGGACCGGTAATACACAAGAAGCTTCACCGCCTCGCCATTGCCGCCGGTCTGTCAGACCGCAAGGACAGCCACGCAGAAGGCGCCGAGAAATTCATAAGTGCCATCGAAGCAATGTTAGACGATTTTTCCCTCGGTCACACCCTTGAGGGCATAAATGCCGAGGATATCCCTGAGCTTGCCCGCCACGCCGACGCCGAAGCCAACCCGCTCTACCCGGTACCTGTCCTTATGAACGCCAAGGAGCTGGAGCAGTTCTACTATGCAGTTATGAATCAAGGAGGAAACACCCATGACCCAGGAACAGATAAATAATATCATTGATACA
>CAMAKT010000228.1 GCA_945836135.1 uncultured Clostridia bacterium
ATATTGCAGATGATGAGAATGTGGTAGGTGTCCACAATGGTATTATAGAGAATTATCAGGAGCTCAAGGACAAGCTTATTAAGAAAGGTTATTCTTTTTATTCATCTACAGATACAGAGGTTGCCATCAAGCTCGTGGACTATTATTACAAGAAATATGAGCACACGCCGGTTGATGCCATTAACCATGCCATGGTTCGCATCCGTGGTTCCTATGCTCTTGCACTTATGTTCAAGGATTATCCTGAGGAAGTCTATGTTGCAAGAAAAGACAGCCCAATGATACTTGGCGTGGAGAATGGTGAATCCTATCTTGCATCGGATGTACCGGCTATTTTGAAGTACACACGTAACGTATATTATATCGGCAACATGGAAATGGCCCGTATGAGAAAGGGTGAGATAACCTTTTACAATCTTGATGGTGACGAGATTGAGAAGGAGCTTGTGGAGATTAAGTGGGATGCCGAAGCCGCTGAGAAGTCCGGCTATGAGCATTTTATGATGAAGGAGATTCATGAGCAGCCACGGGTAATTGCTGATACGCTTCATTCAGTATACAAGGACGGATGTTTGGATTTATCATCCGTAGGCTTAAGTGATGATGAGATTAAGAAAATTTCCCATATATATATTGTGGCATGCGGTTCAGCATATCACGTGGGAGTAGTGGCGCAGTACGTAATGGAGGATTTGGCTAAGATCCCTGTAAGGGTGGACGTAGCTTCTGAGTTCAGATACCGCAAGCCTCTCCTAAAGAGTGATGATCTGGTCATTGTCATCAGTCAGTCCGGTGAGACCGCGGACAGCCTTGCCGCCCTCCGTCTTGCAAAGGATAAGGGAGTAAAGACCATTGCCATTGTAAATGTAATCGGTAGTTCTATCGCTAGGGAAGCGGACAGTGTATTTTACACCTTAGCCGGTCCTGAGATTGCCGTAGCTACAACCAAGGCCTACAGTGCACAGCTCATTGCATCATACTGCCTGGCACTCCAGTTTGCCAAGCTTCGCGGCGAAATATCAGATGCGGATTATGCAGCTATGTTAAATGAGCTTGAGTGTCTTCCTGATAAGGTGACGAAGATTCTTGAGGACAAGGAACGCATTCAGTGGTTTGCTGCTAAGCAGGCAAATATGCATGATATTTTCTTTATTGGTCGTGGTATCGATTATGCAGTAAGTCTTGAAGGAAGTCTGAAGCTTAAGGAAATTTCTTATATACACAGTGAAGCCTATGCAGCGGGCGAGCTAAAGCACGGCACCATCAGCCTGATTGAGGACGGCACACTTGTAATCGGTACATTAACCCAGTCTGCCCTCTACGAGAAGACAGTAAGCAACATGGTAGAGTGCAAGAGTAGAGGTGCATACCTGATGGGTCTTACAACATATGGCAACTACGAGACAGAGGATACAGCGGATTTTACGGTATACATTCCTAAGACGGACCCGCATTTTGCAGCTTCACTGGCGGTTATCCCACTTCAGCTGTTGGGGTATTATGTATCCGTTGCGAAGGGGCTTGATGTGGATAAGCCGAGGAATTTGGCTAAGAGTGTTACGGTGGAATAGTGTATAATATGTAATGTATATTACAGCCAGTTTCAGTAATAGGGAGGAAGAAGTATGTTTAAAATCTTATCATTGTTATTGTCGGCTACTATATTGGCAAATTCAATTATGTGCCCAAACATGGACGATTACAGTAAATTGCAAATTTTAACCAATACAGACATGATGGATAATGGGTCTGAAGGCGGTTTCATGTCAGGCTATATTCCAAGCGAACTCGATAGTAACACTCCTATATATGAGAATAATTTTTCACTGTATTATGATGTGCCAAGCAGTTATAGCAGTATAACAGATGTGTGCAATACATATCCCGCAACAAGAAATCAGAATCCATATGGAACCTGTTGGGCATTTTCATCGATTGGACTTGCCGAGTTTGATTTGATTAATGACGGTACAGCTAACAGGGACATAGATTTAAGCGAGTTACAGCTGGTGTATTTTTTGTTTAACTCGGTAATTGATCCGCTTGGCGGGACAGAAGGAGATTCGGCGAAATATTATAATGAAAATGCACAGAATACATATTTGAATTATGGTGGAAATTATGAGATGGCTGCGAGAAGGTTAGCGCAGTGGGTAGGTGCTGTTAATGAAACTGACGTGCCATATAGTAGTGCAGTAAATGTGTTGGCTAGCGGACTTAGTGATGCATATGCCTATAATCTAGATGTTGCTCATCTGCAAAATGTTTATAGAATTAATATCAGACAGAATACAGATGACGTAAAGCAACAGATTATGGAACATGGGGCAGTGGGAGTAATGTATTATCATGACTATGGTTGCCTGCATTGGAGTGATACAAGCAATGAGTACACATACTATGATACAGCGTTAAGCGGTGGCGGACATGCTGTGATGATAGTTGGATGGAATGATAACTACTCTAAAGAAAATTTTGGGGAAACGCAGCCATCTGCAGATGGAGCGTGGCTTATTAGAAATAGTTGGGGAAGCTATTGTAGTTATTTTTGGATGTCATACGAATCGGCTTCGCTGACAGATACAGCATGGGTATTTGATTTCAATGCTGAAGATGGTTATGACAATAATTATCAACTTGATGGTGGCATTGATACATATTACAGCCAATATACCACTATGGCCAACGTTTTTACTGCTAAGAATGATGTTAATGTAAAGTCGGAGACATTAAAAGCGGTATCAGTCTCATTAACAAGAGAAGCAGGCGTCAATTACACTATAGAAATATACACAGATCTTACGGATGCAAAGAACCCGACAAGTGGAATAAAGCAGGAAAATGCTACTACTGAGGGAACAACAGCATATGCGGGTATTTATACAATAGAATTAAACAATGAAGTTAAAATAGCTCCGGGAAGCTTATTTTCAGTAGTTGTAAGTGTTGACAAGGCATCGCTTGATTATGAACAGGCTATTAGTATAATGGATGATTCATTTACCAATATGATATGGGATTGTAAAGTGAGCCAGTATAATGAGAAGTCATTTTATAAATCAGGAAATAATTTCTACTCGTATCCATGGGGTAATTTGTGTGTGAAGGCATTTACTTCGGATAATTTATCAGATGAAACGCCAGATATTCCTGTTGAAACAACATATTATATTACTTATGAGCTTGATGGAGGAATAAATAATGCATCTAATCCATCTACATATAATACAGGAAATAGCGCCATAGTATTAAATGCTCCTGTAAAGGAAGGATATACATTCGAAGGCTGGTATTTGGATGATGAATATAGAACATCATTGAATGAGATTCCTGCAAACAGCACGGGCAATTATATATTATATGCTAAGTGGCGATTAATCCTATCTGAAATTGACTTGTTGCAAGATGGTATGTTCATGATAATAAGTGCACTGAATAGCAATTATGTTCTCGACATAGCTGGAGGAAGCAATGCAAACGGAGCGAACCTTGACGTGCAGGCTAACAGTGGGGCTACCAGCCAGAAGTTCAGCATAAGGAAAAACGGAACGTCATACATGCTGAATGCTGTGCATTCGGGTAAGAGCCTTGATGTAGAAAACTGGTCAACCAATCCGGGAACAAACGTGCAGCAGTGGGAAACCAATGGAGGAGCAGCGCAGAGTTGGAGGTTCTATGATGCAGGAGACGGGTATGTATATATAAGAACAGAGCTGGGGGATCTGTACCTGACAGTGGACGGACAGGGAGCAGGTGCGAATGTGAATATGCAGCATTATACGGGAGGCGCCAGCCAGAAGTTCAAGTTGAGTGAAGTGGTAGCAGAAGTTCCGGAAGAGATAACAGTAAGCGAAGGAACATATATCGTATCATCAGCAGTCAATCCGTCATTGGTTCTTGACATAGCAGGAGGGAGCAGTGCAAACGGAGCGAACCTTGATGTGCAGGCTAACAGTGGAGCGACCAGCCAGAAATTCAGCATAAGGAAAAATGGAACAACATATATGCTGGATGCTGTGCATTCGGGTAAGAGCCTTGATGTAGAAA
>CAMAKT010000229.1 GCA_945836135.1 uncultured Clostridia bacterium
CTTACACATTCTTTATATATTAAAAATATGATTGATACTTATAAGCGATTAGATTATACTATATCTATAAATAGCTTTGTGATTCATTATTTTTGAGAAAAGGAATGATGTCCGATATGAGTAAAAAAAAGAATGAGCATCCTCTGCTTTTAGCGGCAGGACTTGCTTTGGGCTGCATGGCAGCCTACAACTGCAGTGAAAGCAAAAAAGCCACTGCAAATAATGTTAACCATAAGGAAGAATGCCGTATATACAGCGGTCGCTTCGGGAATATCTCCTACAAGCATTACGGAAGCGGCAAGCCGGTTCTTTTGATTCATGATCTTAACCCGGCTTCCGGTATGACAGAATGGGCACCAACAGCCAAAGCGCTTTCGGAGAGCCATTCAGTATATATTATTGATCTTCCCGGATGTGGCTTTTCGGACAAGAGCAGTCTTGAATACTCTGCATATATGTATGCACTTGCAATCAACGATTTTGTTCACAACAGAATATGCCGAAGCCATGATGTAGACGGAATATGTGCTGTTGCAAGCTCAGCCTCATCTCCGCTCTTAGTATGCGCTGCTTCACTGGATGCATCCCTGTACAGCAATATATGCCTGATTAACCCGCAGACAATTGAGAACTGCTACTGCAATCCTACAACCAATCCATCCCTGGTAAAGCTTGAACGCATTGTATGCAACACCCCGATAGTAGGCTCATTTATATATAATTTACATTACAGCCGTAATAATATACTATCAAGAATATCAGCGGATAACCCATATCTCACTGATGAGGCTAAGGAAGAGCTTGCTGATTCCATGTATGAGGCATCCCACTTGGGCGGATATACATCCAAGTTCCTCTTTTCAAGCATTATGGGCAATCTTCTGAGTCTGGATATCAATCGAATGCTTGACAAGCTTACCACCAGCACCTGTATCATAGCAGGAGCAGACAATAAGAAAGTTAAAAACAAGTTATCCACTTTTGATAAAGATAAGGATAACATATCCACAATAATACTTGATGATATCAACAATCCTCAGCTCGAATGTCCTGAAAGATTGGCAACTATACTTAATGAACTTATTACACATTAAAAAAGAGTACGCTCGCGTACTCTTTTTTTATAGTGGTTCCTTTCCCGGAAGCCCAGCCTTTCTCGGATATTTTCTGTTTGTTGCGGTTTTCTTTCTTACGACAACAAAGGTTCTTTCAATATCCGTATCCGGAAGGGTTATTTTTTTGACATTTTCTATCTCACCGCCAAGAAGCTTAACTGCATTTTCTGATGCCTTAAGTTCCTCGTCAAGATTTGAAGCCTTATATGCTATAAATATGCCTCCCACCTTTACATAGGGCAGACAATATTCCGACAGAGTAGACAGATTGGCGACTGCCCGGGATACACACACATCATACTGCTCCCTGTACTCATTCTTAACTGCGTAATCCTCGGCTCTCCCATGAAGTGTCTCAATACCGGTTAGACCGTTTGCCTTAATTACCTCATTTAAGAAATTAATTCTCTTGTTGAGCGAATCAAGCAGCGTAATGAAAACCTTAGGATACATAATCTTAAGAGGCAGTCCCGGAAATCCTGCTCCTGTTCCGATATCCACAACCTTGTCCGATTCCTTAAATGAATATACACAATTTACGGCAAGGCTGTCCAAATAGTGTTTGATTACAACGTCTTCATACTCTGTGATTCCCGTAAGATTCATAAATTCATTCCATTCACAAAGCAGCTTATGAAAATTATTAAGCTGTTCACATTGTTGCTCATCCGCCTCATATCCAATTTTTTTCAAATTGTCCTTTAGAAAATCTGACATTAATTCAAATCCAGCCTTTCCTATTCTCTTTTCTCTGATTTTATCTGTCTGTCTCTTTTTGATTCTAAGTATACTAAGAGCACCGTAATATCCGCAGGCGAGACACCGGATATTCTTGATGCCTGTCCTATTGAACGCGGCTTGAAGCTCTTAAGCTTCTGGCGTGCCTCAAGTCTTAGACTCCCCACCTCATCATAATCAATGTCATCAGGTATCAGTTTCTTTTCAAGCTTCTTAAAATGTTCCACCTGACGCAGTTCACGCTCAATATAACCTTCATACTTAATGTTAATATTGACCTGCTCAATGACATCCCATGCCAGAGGTGCCCTTGCTGTATCAAGCTCTGCAATGGTCTCATAATCAAGCTCAGGCCTTTTAATTAAATCAGCCAATGATATACCATTGTTAAGACCTGCGCTGTTATGCCGCTCAAGGAAATCTAACACCTCCCTGCTTCCACCTACAACAACTGACTTAAGCCTACTAATTTCCTTATCAATGGCTTCTCTCTTTTTCTCAACCAGCGCATACCTCTCATCCGAAATCAGTCCGATATCATGTCCCTTTGACGACAAACGCAAATCTGCATTGTCCTGGCGAAGCAGAAGCCTGTATTCTGCTCTTGAAGTCATCATTCTGTATGGCTCCGTACTCTCCTTGGTGACAAGGTCATCAATCAGAACGCCTATATAAGCTTCCGAACGGTCAAGAATGAGTGGTTCCCTTCCAAGTATTTTCATCGCAGCATTGATTCCCGCAACAAGACCCTGAACGGCAGCTTCCTCATAACCTGAGCTTCCGTTAATCTGGCCTCCTGAGAATAATCCCGAAATGTTTTTAAATTCAAGTGTGGCTTTAAGCTCCACCGGATTGATGCAGTCATACTCTATTGCATATGCATTCCTCACAATTTTGACATTCTCAAGTCCCGGCACGGTTCGGTACATGGCATACTGCACATCCTCAGGCAGTGAACTCGACATACCACCCAGATACATCTCATTGGTATAATTGCCCTCCGGCTCCACAAATATCTGGTGTCTTTCCTTATCCGCAAAACGCACTACCTTGTCCTCGATTGACGGACAATAACGAGGCCCCGTTCCCTCAATCATTCCCGAAAAAAGAGGCGAGCGGTCAAGATTATCCCTTATAATCTTGTGGGTACGCTCATTTGTATATGTGAGATAACAGGATACCTGTTCCTTCTGTATTGACTCAGGGTCTGTGGTAAATGAAAAAGGAACAATGCGCTTATCTCCAAACTGCTCTTCCATCTTAGAAAAATCAATGGAGCGTTTGTCAACTCGTGCAGGTGTACCCGTCTTGAATCGTCTGACCTCGATTCCAAGCTTCTTAAGTGAATCCGTAAGATGATTAGCAGCCTGAAGACCGTTAGGTCCTGTGTAATTACTCACATCTCCATAAATACATCTTGCCTTCAGATATGTTCCCGTACACAGAACAACTGCTTTACAATGATATGTCGCCCCGGAGTAAGTCTTCACCCCTGTGATGCATTTATTCTCATCTGTAAGTATATCCGCCACCTCTGCCTGGCGTATGGTCAGATGCTCTGTATTTTCAAGCGTTCTTCTCATCATTCTGCTATATTCCGATTTGTCAGCCTGGGCACGCAGAGAGTGTACGGCAGGCCCTTTTGAACTATTTAACATCTTTGACTGTATAAAGGTCTTGTCTATATTCTTGCCCATCTCGCCGCCCAAGGCATCCAGTTCCCTAACAAGATGTCCTTTTGAGCTTCCTCCTATATTAGGGTTACATGGCATCATGGCAATGCTTTCCACGCTCACGGTAAACATAATTGTCTCAAGGCCCAGTCTTGCACAGGCAAGCGCTGCTTCACAGCCTGCGTGTCCTGCACCTACTACAACCACATCATATTTTTCTTCAAGATAATTTTCCATGTTTTTCTGGCTCCAATACGTATAAATCTATTTTCCCATACAGAACTTGTTGAATATTTCGTTTACAAGATCATCCTCCACTGCTTCTCCGATAATCTTTCCAAGCTCCTCATATGCGTTCATCATATCTATGGTCAAAAGGTCTTCCGGCACCATGCTGTTAATTCCCTCTTTTACAAGAACAAGACTCTCTTTTGCCTGTGTAAGTGCATCCTTTTGTCTTACTTTGGTAATCATAACCTCATCATTGTATGTTATCTGTCCTCCCAGAAACATAT
>CAMAKT010000230.1 GCA_945836135.1 uncultured Clostridia bacterium
TTTATATATACTAATCTAATAATGAGTGTAAAAAGGGAGCAAATATTGTTTGCGCCGGTGACTGTTTGATTATTGTGTATGAAAAATCTGGAGGCTGTGGTCTGCAATGGATAAGAATCAAAATACATCAGGACAGGACAAAAACAATCAGGAACAATATAGTCTGTATACGGAGAAGATAGTAAAAAAGCCTGGAAATAAAATTAAGAGGGCAATTAAGCACATAGCGAAGGTTGTTGGCTCGGCGGTTGTGTTCGGAGTGACCGCCGCTCTTGTAATGGCGGTAGTTTATCCTAATGTGAAGAAATTTACGGATACGGAGGAACCGACTACAAGGCAGGGAACGGTTATACCTACCGACAGTCAGACTGAGGAGACCAGGGAGCCGGAATCAACGGACAACGAATCGGCCAGCGGGCAGAATACGGGTGAGCAGAGTACGTCAGAGTATGAGGATGAGCAGGAGTCTGCTACGCAGGGAGAAGGAGAGCAGGAAAGCACTTCCGAAACCTATCAGGAGACGGAAAGCTGGATAGATGCCAAGCAGTTTGAGTCCATGTTCGATATAAGAATGGAATATGCTTTTGATGCATACAAGCCGGGAGTTAATGAATATGCTTCAATACATGAAGCACTAAAGGCAGTAGTAAGCGGTATACGCGGAAGCCTTGTGTCAGTACTGGTATCAGAGGATGGAGAGAACTGGGACTATATATCAGGCAGCGGTGTGTTTGGATTTATTGCTGCGGAGGATGAGGAATATTTTTATATTCTGACGGTAAAAGAGCTTACGGAAAACGGGAATTTATCGATTATCTTTGAGGATGGCACAGTTACAGGAGGCATATATCTGACAGGTGATTCCACCACCAATCTGGCTGTTATTGCAGCAGCAAAGAGCGAATTCGAGA
The DNA here is from genome assembly GCA_945836135.1 of uncultured Clostridia bacterium. Taxonomy (GTDB): domain Bacteria; phylum Bacillota; class Clostridia; order Lachnospirales; family Lachnospiraceae; genus CAG-882. The sequence continues at coordinate 912 of CAMAKT010000230.1, forward strand.
AGCTCTCTCCGGAGCGCGTACATACAGCGGTTCTTGGCAATTCTTATGTAGTTGAGCAGGGGGATCCGTTGCTTGTAATCGGAGATATATATGAACAGCAGGATATGGCGGTGTACACGATGGCTGTATCGTCACAGAATTTTATAATGGATACCGACAGCAGCTATCGTTATATCAGCACCGATATAGCGGCTTCCGAGTCGGACTGCGGCATAATTGTCAATATATCGGGTGAGGTTATCGGCTTAATTCCCTATGGAAAAGAAGGCTTATCCGGAAAAATTGTGAACGGATACGGAATTTCTGAATTAAAGCGCTTGATTGAAAGGCTGATTAATGGTAAAGTAACACCGTATGTTGGAATTCATCCCCAGACGGTCACTGCGGCTATGAAAGAAGCATATGGTATGCCTGAGGGTGTATATGTGGACAGCGTTGAAGCTGATTCACCGGCATATTATGCGGGAATTCAGAGCGGAGACGTTATCATGGCAGTGAACGGAGAAACTGTTACCACAATCAGGACCTTCCAGAATGGCATATACACAATGGAGCCGGGAACGGGGGCAGTACTTTCCATCAGCAGACCGGGCAGGGACGGATATCGCGATATCGAGATTACTGTAGAGCTAGGAGTAGAATAGATATGAGATATATCGACAGCCTTCATGAGGGCGAAAGAGTTACAAGTGTGTATATGTGCAAGCAGAAGAACACTGCAATAACCAAGAACGGAAAGCCATATGATAATGTTCTTCTTCAGGATAAGACGGGAACGCTGGATGCCAAGATATGGGAACCCAATTCTATGGGAATTGAGGACTTTGAGGCACTTGATTTTATTGAGGTACAGGGTGAGGTCACAGTATTTAACGGCGCTATGCAGATGAGTATAAAGCGTGTCCGCAAATGCAGCGAAGGTGATTATGACATGAAGGATTTCCTTCCGGTGAGCGCACGGGACATTGATGAAATGTTCAATGAACTTATGCAACTCAAAAACAAGGTCGCTAATCAATACCTGCGCAAGCTGTTAGACAGCTTCTTTGTGGAGGACACAGCACTTGTAAAGGCATTTAAGTTCCATTCTGCTGCAAAGTCAGTTCACCATGGCTTTGTTGGCGGACTGTTAGAACATACTCTCGGGGTAACGACGCTTTGTGACTGTTTCGCAGACCGCTACCCTATGCTTAAACGAGATTTGCTTTTATCGGGAGCGATGTTGCATGATATAGGTAAGCTTAAGGAATTGTCGGATTTTCCGGTGAATGATTATACCGATGATGGCCAGCTCTTAGGCCACATTATTATCGGCGTTGAGATGATAGGCGAGCGCGTGCGCAGGATTCCGGATTTTCCTAAGCGCTTAGAGGCAGAGCTTAAGCATCTTATCGTATCCCACCATGGAGAATATGAATTCGGCTCTCCTAAGAAGCCGGCAATCATGGAGGCCTTTGCTCTCAATTTTGCCGACAATATGGATGCGAAGATGGAGACTCTTAAAGAGATATTGTCCACTCCTCAGGCACAGAGCGGGGACTGGATAGGATTCCAGAAGATGCTTGACACCAATGTGAGAAAGACGGGTAACTAGAAAAGAGGATATATGGAAAAGAATCAGGAATGTATTATTAAGATTGAAGATATGTCCCATGAAGGAGAAGGCGTAGGCAGAGTAGATGGCTACGCCCTTTTTGTTAAGGACACTGTTATAGGGGATGTGGTGAGGGTTAAGGTCATAAAGACCAAGAAAACCTACGGTTATGCCCGCCTTGTGGAGGTTCTTACACCGTCCCCGAACAGGGTGGAACCAAGATGCCCTATTGCAAGGCAGTGTGGCGGCTGTAACCTTCAGGAGCTGGCATATCCGCAGCAGCTTGAATTTAAAAGAAGAATAATTGAGAACAATATCCGCAGAATCGGCGGTCTTACTGACGTATCGGTGGAGAAGATAATCGGCATGGACAATCCGTACTTTTACCGCAATAAAGCACAATTCCCGGTGGGCACCGACAAGGATGGCAACATCCGCATCGGCTTCTACGCCGGACGGACCCATTCCATCATTGAGACTGAGCGCTGCTACATCGGCGCTCCGGTTAATGAACCCATCATAAAGGCAGTGCGGGAATACATGCAGGAGAATAACATAGCCGCCTACAATGAGCAGACCCGTACCGGAGTTGTGCGCCACATCCTCATCCGCTGTGGCTTCACCACCGAAGAGGTCATGGTGTGCCTTGTGATTAACCAAAAGAAGCTTCCGGCACCGGAGAAGCTGGTTGAGAAGCTTAAGGCGATTGAACTTAATGTTCAGAATCCAGATAACTGGCACATAAGCAGTATCATGGTGAATGTCAATATGGAGAACACCAACGTAATCCTTGGAACTGCCTGCACAACACTGTGGGGCAATTCCTATATTGAGGATTACATCGGAGACATAAAATACCGCATATCTCCGATGTCATTTTATCAGGTTAATCCACGGCAGACGGTGAAGCTGTATCAGACCGCCCTTGATTTTGCAGGTCTTACAGGCAACGAGACGGTATGGGACCTCTACTGCGGAATCGGTACAATTTCGTTGTTCCTTGCAAAGCAGGCTAAGAAAGTATACGGCGTCGAGATTGTCCCGCAGGCCATAGAGGACGCCATAGTTAATGCGGGGCTTAACGGAATAGATAATGCGGAATTTTTCGTAGGTAAGGCTGAGGAGGTGCTTCCTGATTTCTACCAGAAGGAGACGGCACGTCTTGGAAAGAAGCTTACAGCGGATGTCATTGTGGTTGACCCGCCTCGCAAGGGCTGCGATGAAAGCCTCTTAGCCACCATGGTACAGATGGAGCCGAAGCGCATAGTGTATGTGTCCTGCGACAGTGCAACATTGGCCAGAGACCTTAAGTATCTGTGTGGGGAGGGGTATAAGGTTGAAAAGTGTATCGGATGCGATATGTTCGCGCAGGGGGTGCATGTGGAGACGGTCGCATTGCTGACGCAGAAATAGTATCAAGTTGTTAATGGTATAATAAGATGTTCGAAATTGAACACTTTAATTGAGGAGATATATGGCAGAAAACAACTGGGAATTAGAATTAAATGAATATATTCGTCAAGGCGAGC
>CAMAKT010000231.1 GCA_945836135.1 uncultured Clostridia bacterium
CTGGCGGAGCGAATCGGAGTAACACCCGCCACCGTGTCCTTTCATCTGAAGAAATTAGAGGATGTGGGGGCGGTTAAGTCGCGGCGTGACCAGTATTACACCATGTATTCCATCAACAATGAAGTCTTCAATGTGACGATACTTGATATTCTTAAGGAAAAATCAGAGGAGATGGATTTACAGAAGGAGAGGGATGAAATCTACCGCAGGAAGGTTATCGACAGCTTCTTTGAGTACGGCAAGCTTAAGAGCATCCCGAGCCAGAGAAAGAAGGAGAGAATTGTCCTGGAGGAAATAGCCAAATCCTTTGAGAAAGGGCGAGAATACACCGAGAGGGAGGTCAATATAATTATTGCAGATTTCAACGATGATTTCTGTACAATAAGGCGAGATATGATATCGGAGGGCATTATTACCCGTGAGAATATGATATATAGGAAGCTGTAGCCAAAAAATCACTGTTTTTCTGAAAAACAGTGATTTTTTGCTTGAAAAGTGATATTATATTACTATGAATGTAAGGAGTGTGGATTTTATGGAACCGTATAAGGCAAAAATGATGCCACCTGAATATAAAATAGATAAAGAAATGCTAAGATTAATTTCAGAGGCGAATGTAAAATACGGAGAGTACAAGTCTATGATAAACACTTTGGAGTTTGATGCGGGTTACTTTCTGGACTCCGTTATTCTAAATGAAAGTTATAAATCGACACAGATTGAGGGTACTCAGATTTCACAGGATGAAATGTACTATTTGAAATATATGGACAAAACGGATGATAATCGTGAAATACAGAACCTAAAAAGAGCAATAGAATACGCTTCTGCATATTTACAGTCAGGAAACCAAATAGGCTATGAACTTGTGAATGAGATGCATAAGATTATTTTGGACAGTGTAAGAGGCTCACAGAAGACACCGGGGCGAATCAGAACTACGCAGAATTGGATTGGACCAAGAGGATGTACAATGGAAGGTGCAACATTTGTTCCTCCTGTTCCGGAGGAGGTGTACGGATTACTAATAATTTTGTACGAATATATGAATGATGAATTTATAGACCCTCTGCTGGTAAATATTGCCTTATCACATATGCAATTTGAAACAATACACGCATATAAGGATGGAAATGGACGATTGGGAAGAGCACTCATACCCGTACAAATGTCGTTGCTTGATAATAGTACGCCTATCCTGTTCATGTCAGAAATACTTGAATTGTATAAGCCCTCTTATCAGAGAAATCTCATGGAATGCAGAAAAGGCAATGTAACAGGGTATATTAAGTTCTTTTTACAGTGCATTATTGATCAGTGTAATTCATATATATATAAGCTTGAAAGAATTAAGAAAATTTACAAAGAAGATATGAGGAAAATTGAAACTATTAAAGGAAATTCAGTATATAGAATTATGCCGGTTATAATGAAGCAGATTGTATTCACCAAGAAGGAAGTACAGGAAATGTCGGGAGTGTCTGTAAATGTTGTGTCTAAAATAATAAATCAGCTTGTAGAGCTTAATGTGATTGTACCGGATTCTACAATTATTAAGAAAGGCTACAGGTATCAGAAGATATATGAAGTTTTTGTCGGAAAAATGCAATAAATAGGCAATTGTCAAGATGCGGCAAAAATGATAAACTATTCTTTACATGAGATTTTTGAGGGAATATAAGCCTATTAAGAGGCTTGCTTCCAGGATTTTGTTGTTGTAGTAAGAATGTACATAAAGGGGGAAATATTTTGAAGCATTACAAAGAGTTAGCTGCAATAGCAGCGATGGCATTCCTGTGTGCAGGCTGTGGCAGGCAGGACGTTAAGGTTGATGAACCATCCACAACATCTGCACCGGTCATGTGGAAGACGGAAGGCTTCGCAGTGAATGATGAGGTGATGGAGGAACAGGAGCTGTGGGTGGACAGGCATATCAAGTGGGAACATAATGATGTGAAGTTCAATGAGCAGAAAGAAGAGATTTTTAATCCGGTTGAATTAGGAGTGATAGGTGATAGCATTTACAGATTCAGTCCGATTAGCGAACCGCCTGAGCTTTCACCTGTGAGAGGTGTCATGGAGCGCATTGATACTTCATCCATGAAGAAGAGTGTGACTGTCCTCACACCTGAACAGATGGGGGCAGAAAGTGAGGGCTCAGGTTACATTGTTGATATGGATGTAAATGGTGACAATGAGTATGTTTTTCAGTGGGTAAGCTATGGAAATAACGATTCAGGAAATATTGTGCAGAGAATCAACAAGCTGGTTCATATAGATGAAAATGGAGAAAAGAAGGAGACGAATCTTCTTCCTGTGTACTTAGAGAAGGGCTTAAGTCTTGAAAAATATAAGTATATTGAGCTTGACGGTGAGTGTGTCTGTGATGCTTCAGGAAACAGCTATGTCAGGGGGGAGTATTTCGATAGCTTGTTTGTGCTGGATATGGAGGGAAATCTTCTGTTGGAATACAGCTGTTCTAATGACGAACAGATTAATGAGCCTATGAAGACGGAGGAAGGAGAGGTAATCTATCCGTGTTATGATAGAAAGAATAAGACAACAAGGCTGTTGTGGGCTGATGTCGAGAATGGAAATGTGAAGACACTTGCCACAATAGACGGCGATATCATACAGCTATACGGCATGAAGGGGAATGAGCTATATTATGAGAATAATGATGGAATAGTAAGATGGGACATTGCATCAGGGGAAAGAAAGCTTATATTTGCATTCAATGAAAATGGTGTTCAGAATGTTTACAGAACTCAGCTTGTGATTAGAAATAATGCCGCACCGGTTCTAAGAATGTATGGCTGGGTAAACGAACAGTTTGAGGACTGGCTGATGGTTATGTCAGAACAGCCGGTTGAGAAAGCAGACCCAGTTCGTGTGGTAAGCCTTACCAAGGTATCAGACAGAGTGCGTAGCTGCGTAAGCATCGCTGCACGTCATAATCCTGACTTTTCCTATAAATATGAGGACGGAAATGGCATGGATGCGTCGGATTTCTATACAAGAGTTATGGCAGAGATGACATCGGGAGCGGGACCTGATATTCTGTATGTCTCCGCTGAGAATATGGAGATGCTAAGCGAAAAAGGTCTGCTTGCCGACCTGAGGGAGTATATCCCGGAGGAGACACTTAAGAATGTTATTCCGGGTGTATTAGAGCTTGGAACACTGAATGGAACACTTACGGGAGTGGCGGCGGATATAGAGGCCTGGTCTTTAATGCTTCAGGATGATGTATGGAGCAGAGAGAGCTGGACACTGGATGACATGATTTCACTGCTTGAGAGTGGAAAGATTTCCGGAAGACTGCTTGATGGTGATACATTGCATGCTTCTAAGATTGCATTCCGTATTCTGTTACAGTATTTGCTGGATGATTCCTTTATCATTGATTGGGAGAACAATGAGAGTCATTTTGAGGATGAACGTTTTGTAAAGCTTTTTAAATATATGGGAAATTACCAGACAGAACAGTGCGATGGAGAACAGAGTCAGGCTGACGGAGGAATGAGGGTTGCAGCTATATCATATGTAAGTGAGGTGAATGACTATTCCGGAGTACGTGGAAATAAAGGCTGGCATTATGTGGGATTCCCTTCAGGTCATGGCTGTGGAAACTATATTGATGCACATGGAATGGTGGTTGTCAATGCCAACACGACCTCAAAGGAGGCAGTAGCCGCATATCTGGAATGTCTTCTTGGCAAGGAGGTACAGGATATAGATACATATGGCAGCGGCTTATCGGTTCTGCCATTGTCAACAGATGATGTTGGATATTATGAAGATAAACCACTATGGAATGGGCATGAACTGCGGGTTTTTGCTGATGGCGGCACATCGCTGGACGAGGTAAATGAGCTGTTGGCAAAGTGTGTTCCGGGTCCGAGAACATATGCTGAGATAGAGGATATAGTCTGGGAAGAGATTCAGTCGTATTATTCCGGAGATAAGACCGCCGAGGAGGTTGCGGCACTTATTGATGACCGTGTGCAGCTTTATCTGGATGAGATGAG
>CAMAKT010000232.1 GCA_945836135.1 uncultured Clostridia bacterium
GGTGTCGGAATATGATTTGGATACTTTTATGGATGTGCTTAAGCTTAAGTCATATTCAGGGAAGGGAATTGTGTGCGTGGTTGACAGTGAAGGCAGGTGCCTGTTCAGTACATCCAACAGTATGCCAAAACAGACCGGTACATACTTTTTGTTCAGCGTGATACAGGATGCTGAATTTACATACAATGATGAAATAAATAATATAGCTGAACTTAAAGAGAAAATGGAGCTTGGGGACAGCGGTGCAGTATGTATTACTAAAGACAATACCACATACGCCTTAAGCTTTACTCCGTTAAACATTATGGACTGGTCACTTGTGCTTATTGTAGATAATGATGTGATATCGGCTACGAGAACAGACTATGTCAATAAAGTGGGACTTATGTCGATTATAATGATTGTATCGATTATCATTTTCTGTCTGTTGCTGTACTGTCTGATGACATGGATTTCGGTAAAACGTACCGACCAGCTGCTTAACAACAGGGACAGAATGATGAATATACTGTCCTATGACACGATGAGTTCATATATGCTGGTTGATGAAGACGATATGATATGTCGTTATGTCAGTACGGGAACATATAATGTGCTTGGAATATCCGCGAAGGAGCTTTTGGGAAAATCCTTTGAGAATGTCGTTGAAGTCACGGGCAGAAACCGGAAAGAAAACATACTGGCAAATGCTCTGAAGAATTGGAACAGGGCGACAACTCTTGATACGGAGAGATTTTCTTTTATTGACCCGGTATCACAGCAGGAAAAATTCTTAAGATGCAAGTGCTTTACGCCGGCTGAGGGCAAGATAGTTGTTACCATAATGGATGAGAGCAAGGAAGAACAGCAGGAGCGGGTTTTAAGAGAGGCAATTATGGCAGCAGAATCAGCTAACAATGCAAAAAGTGATTTCCTAAGCAATATGAGCCATGATATAAGAACACCTATGAATGCCATAATGGGTTTTACCACGCTGCTTGACAAGTATGCCGATTCCGAGGGAAAGGTGCGAGAATATACAAGAAAGATTACTGCGGCAAGCAAGCATCTTCTGGGGCTGATTAATGACGTTCTTGATATGAGCAAAATTGAAAGCGGAAAAGCTACACTGAATATAACAGAATTCAGGCTTTCTGCGTTGATAGACGAAATCAACAGTGTACTTGCACCCCAGGCGGAGGCAAGAAAGCAGAAATTCAGTGTAAAATGTTATGGTATAGAACACGATACACTACTGGGTGACAGGCTCCATATAAGCCAGATAATTATAAATCTTTTGTCAAATTCCATAAAATATACACCGGAAGGCGGGCAGATAGAGCTTACGGTATGTGGTCTTAATACTGTATCGGAGAACTACGAACATCTTCGATTTGAAGTAAAGGACACGGGTATAGGAATGAGCGAGGAATTCCTAAAGACCATATTTGAGCCATTTACAAGGGAGGCTAACAGTACAACAAGCGGTATAAGGGGAACGGGGCTCGGAATGGCAATAACCAAGAACCTTGTAGATCTTATGGGTGGAGCAATATCCGTCGACAGCCATCCGGGCAAGGGAAGTACATTTACTGTTGAATTGGAGCTTAGAATATCTGAACATTGTGTTGAAGAAGGACAGCGTATTACAGCTAGAAAACGCAGGGAAGAGAAAGAAAACAATATTCTAAGTACGGACGCGGTGGGAAAGAATGAACTGGCAGGTATGAATTTCCTTATAGCTGAGGATAATGCCATGAATGCGGAAATATTGTCCGAGCTGATAAGGCTTGAGGGTGGTATAAGTACCATTGCGCATAACGGTAAGGAAGCTCTTGAGATATTCAGAAATTCATCAGAAAAATATTTCGATGTTATTCTCATGGATATACAGATGCCTGTTATGAACGGATATGAGGCTACACGGGCAATACGTGACTGTGGAAAGCCTGAAGCAAAAACAATACCTATACTGGCTATGACTGCCAATGCGTTTGTTGAGGATGTGCAGAATGCCCTGGCAGCAGGCATGAATGCCCACATATCAAAGCCTGTGGATTTAGGCATGCTAAAAGAAACGGTTAAGAAAATGATCGCATGAGTTGACGGCATTTTTTTGTGGTGATATAATCAGCAGATAAGGCAACAGTTCAGCCATAGTCTGAAAATGAGCGAATGGGTATACTGAACTGCTGTATTAAGGAAAATACGAAAAAAGGAAAGAAAAACTATGCAGGGACGTACACATAATTGTGGCCAGCTCAGGCTGGAGAATGTAGGTGAAGAGGTAACCTTAGTCGGATGGTATGAGAATCTCCGTAAGGTCAGTAAGAACTTAGGTTTTCTGATTTTAAGGGATTTCTACGGAACGACACAGATTGTTGCCGAGACCGAAGAACAGATGGAGCAGTTATCCGGTATTAACTATGAATCGACTATAGAGATTGTGGGAACCGTAAGAGAGAGAAGCTCCAAGAATAATAAGATACCTACCGGGGACATTGAGGTAGTGCCTTCTAAGATTACCCTTCTCGGCAGATGCCGTTATAATGAGCTTCCGTTTCAGATTAACCATTCCAAGGAAGCAGATGAGAATGTAAGACTTAAGTACAGATATCTCGACCTTCGTAATCCTGAGGTCAAGTCAAGAATTATATTGAGAAGCAAGATTGTAGCTGACCTTCGTGCGGCAATGATTGGTCATGACTTTATGGAGATTACTACTCCAATACTTACATGCTCCTCACCGGAGGGTGCCAGAGACTATCTTGTACCGGCAAGAAACCATCCGGGCAAGTTCTATGCCCTTCCGCAGGCACCACAGCAGTTCAAGCAGCTTCTTATGGCATCGGGCTTTGACAGATATTTCCAGATAGCTCCTTGCTTCAGGGATGAGGATGCCAGAGCAGACCGTTCACCGGGAGAGTTTTATCAGCTTGACATGGAGATGGCTTTTGCCAATCAGGAAGATGTATTTGAAATCTTAGAGGATGTGCTTCCTCCGATTTTTGCCAGATACGGAATATATCACGAGGCATCCAAGCCGCCTTTCAAGAGAATTCCTTATCTTGAGTCCATGGACAAGTACGGAACGGACAAGCCTGACCTTCGTATCAGCCTCCTTGTGCAGGACGCTACGGCTGTGCTTGCAGACTGTGGCTTCGGTCCGTTTGCAGGTAACACTGTTAAGGCTGTTGTTGCAAGCGACTTTAAGGGTACAAGAAAGCAGATTGACAAGCTCTGTGCTGACGTAGAGGTAGTAAGCGGACAGAAGGCATATTATTTCAGACTTGATGAGAATGGTGAGCTTGTGGGAGGTATCTCCAAGTTCGTACAGGAGCACAAGGATGCTGTTGTAAACGCCCTCGGTCTTAAGAATGGGGATTTCGTTGCCCTTGCTGCAGGTGACTTGAAGACTGCACAGAAGACCGCAGGCGTTATCAGAAAGACAATAGGTAATTCCTTTGAAGGATATATGAAGAAGGAGTGCTATGAGTTCTGCTGGATAGTTGACTTCCCTATGTATGAGATTGGCGAGGAGTCCGGAGAGCTTGAGTTCTGTCACAATCCTTTCTCCATGCCGCAGGGCGGAGCAGAGGCGCTTGACACCATGAATCCGCTTGACATTCTTGCATACCAGTATGATCTTGTATGTAACGGCGTTGAGCTTTCATCCGGTGCAGTCCGCAACCATGACCCTGAGATAATGATTAAGGCATTCAAGCTTGTAGGCCTTGGTGAGGAGGATGTTAAGGCGAAGTTCCCTGCCATGTACAATGCTTTCTGCTACGGAGCACCGCCACATGCAGGTATTGCGCCTGGTGTAGATCGTATGGTTATGCTCATTGCCGGAGAGGAGAGCATCAGGGAGATTATTCCTTTCCCAATGAACAAAAATGCTCAGGATGTTATGATGGGAGCTCCTGCAACAGTTACTGACAAGCAGCTTCGGGAGGTTCATATTCAGATAGTTGAGGATAAGAACGCAGAGAAGAAGGAAGAGACTGCGGA
>CAMAKT010000233.1 GCA_945836135.1 uncultured Clostridia bacterium
ATTTTTATATAGTATAATACATATTGAAAGAAATGTGTAAAAAAATGGTTTTCTTACATTATTTTTAGTGAGGGTTGACTATGAGCAAGCCAAAGAAAGTTATAACTGAATATCGTCATTATGACCTGCCTCCTGACTTTCCGATATTGGTACTCCATGGTGAGCGCTGGTATATATCTGATGTCAAGGCAGACCGGCTTCATTTTCACAACTGTCTGGAAATCGGAGTATGCCACAACCATGAAGGTCACCTGGATTTTGGAGAGCAGTCGGTTCCTTATAAAGCAGGCGACTTCACGTTGATTGCAAGGAATTATCCACATACCACTTACTCGACCCACGGTGGGCGCAGCCTGTGGTCATACATATTCGTGGATTTGGATGAATTTTTTAAGAACCACGCCTTTATGAGCTCCGCCGGACCTCTCGTTCCGTCTCTCAGCTATTATATAGGAAATAAAGAGACATCACCGAAGTTGTACCACTACCTTATGTCCGTAATCGATGAGATGACAAATAAGCTTTCCGGGTACGCCGCAAGCGTTAAAGGACTTATGGCAGCAATACTGATTGAGATTACGCGGTTGTGCGAACATGCAATGCCGGAGCCGAAGGTTCTTAACAACAGTAGTATGCTTACAATCCACCCTGCGCTCAACTACATTCATGACAACTACATGCACCAGTTTCCTATTGAAGTATTGGCAGAAATGTGCCATTTAAGTGTGACTCATTTCCGGCGCACCTTCAACACCATCATGGGAACCAGTCCACTGGACTATATCAACAGTACAAGAATTGACCACGCCTGCCTGCTTCTATCAAGCACGGACGCTTCCATTCTTGAGATATCCGAGCAGGTAGGTTTTCACTCCGTCTCAAGCTTTAACCGCGCCTTTGTGAAGGTTATGAACACTTCACCCCGGGAATGGCGCAAGAAATGCAGCAACGGAGAATCAGTCACAAAAAAGCAGTCTGTACTGGAATATCGTGGCTGGTTGTAGTATAATTATAACAATTCAAATAATACATGGAGGGTTATTATGAGTACAGCAATATCATCGGATATTTATGCCGAACATGCCGCCCAGGAGACAGGTAACGGCTATCGCATGACCTACAGTTTCGGCAATATGCCAAGTGCCGACAGCCTTGGTTCGCCAGATATCACACAGGTATATCCGGAAGACATATTTTCATATAAGAAGGGCTATGGTTTTCTGACCGAAGAGGCAAGACACTCCGACCCGTGTCTCGCCATTGAAGAGCTCAACGATGGTTTCTCACCTCAATACTGGTATACAGATACCAAGATGATTAACCCTATGGCTGATGAGAATGGCATCTATCTTGAGAACGGCATTGTTGACGGCGGATATATTCCCCTCACCTTCAAGGCATCCGTGCCCCATCAGGGCAATTACAAGGTAACACTGGTTCTTTCCGCGGGCGAGACTCCAATCAAGGGCATAACCATTTTCTCAGGAAGAAGGCGCCTTGAATCCCTTAAGGGTGACTATTGTCCTCACGAAGTACGCGCCTACGTATTCAATGTTAATGTATGTGATATTATTCCCCGTGGACATGAGGAGGTCTTTGAAGACACCACTATTGATATAACCGTAATAGGAAGCAGACCTGTATTCACCACATTGACCATTGAAGAGTTTGATACGCCTACCATATACATTGCAGGTGATTCCACCGTGACAGACCAGCCTGCCTGCTATCCTTATTATCCTGAGAGCAGTTACTGTGGCTGGGGGCAGTTTTTTACATACTATGTGTCCAACCTTGCCGCCGTGTCCAACCACTCCCATTCCGGTCTGACCACGGAATCATTCCGCAGCGAGGGACATTACGATATCATTAAGAAATATATTAAGCCGGGAGACTTCTGTCTCTTCCAGTTCGGCCACAACGACCAGAAGCTTCCGCACCTCTCCGCCGACGCCGGATACTCGGACAATCTGCGTACATATATTGATGAAATCAGAAGCTTCGGTGCAACGCCTGTTATCGTCACCCCTCTTGCAAGAAATACATGGAAGGGCAGTGACGGCAGCTATAACGACCTTCTTTTTGACCACTCCGAAGCCTGCAAGCGTATTGCTGCCGAGGAGCAGGTTCCGCTCATAGACCTGCATCAGGTCAGCATGGACTTTATCAAACGTGTAGGTCTTACAGATTCCGCACGTTATTTCTTCCCGAAGGATTACACACACACCAACGATTATGGTGCATATCTGATGGCAGGCTTTGTTGCCAAGGAAATCAAGCGTATACACGATACCTGTCCTATTCCGATTCGCACCTCCCTCTGTGGCAAAGTATATGACCCTGTTATGAACGCTAAGCGCCCAATGACTATGGAAGAGCTTATGGAATCCGACGATTTCGTTCCGCCTAAGACAATACATGCAGCCGTACCGCCTGAGCATCTTAAAGACATTGCCGTACCGAAGACTGCACCTATGTGCCAGGTCTCCTATACCGATCTGGATACCTGTGCATCCAGGGATTTGATTATACGCATGGCAGAAAACGGATACATTCACAATACTGAGGGGGCCTTTAATCCGCAGTCAGCCATGAGCCGAATAGATGCCGTCAACCTTGTAACAAAGGCTGCCCGTTTCGTTCCGGTCAATGTATACAACGATATGTTCACCGATGTTCTGGGGCACGAATGGTATGCAGGAGTTGTGGAATGTGCGTATGCCAATGACATTGTAGATCCTGCCCTTCTTGATGGTGGCACATTCAAGCCGGATAAGCCCGTCACTGCTGAGGAAATGGCATCTTTCTGTGTTAATGCATACAGGAGCAGAATTATAAATGATAAAATTGAGCATTGTAATAATGAAGTAAACTGTGACGAGTGGTTCAGAAAATACATTTCAGTTGCTGCATATCTGGGATATGTATCCGACAGCTTCGACAGCAGACGTGAACTCACACGGGAAGAGGCAGTGCAATATGCACAGGCTCTTATTGAACATATCTGAATATTCACCGGCAAACCAAGTCAATAATATATAAAGGAGGTTCAAGCAACTATGGCAAAACTAAATTACAGCCGTCAGCGTGAGGCAATTCTCGACTACCTCTGCAGCACTACCTCCCATCCTACCGCCGAGGAGGTATACAGGCACATACAGGAAATATATCCTAATATAAGTCTCGGAACAGTATACCGCAATCTCGCATTATTGGTTGCTCACGGGCAGGCTCTCAAAATACAAGGCGATGATTGTGACCATTTTGATGGCAACACTATGCTCCATTACCACTTTATATGCAACGAATGTCATCATGTATACGACGTATGTATGAAGCCCAGCGAAGAACTCAACGATGCAGCCGCAGCATGTTTTCCCGGCAGGATTTTCGGACACAGCACCTTGTTTTATGGTATATGCCAGAGCTGCATGGAAAAGGAGCCCAACAGTAATCCGGCTTAATGCGGAAAATACTCAAAAGCTATTGACATTCATTTTTCTATATGATAAATTAAAATCAGTAATCATTACTGATTATTATTAGCAAATTTTAAAAAGGACATAATAATTACACAATGTGATTATTACAATATAATCAAGAAAAGGAGAATTTAATTATGGCAAAGTATGTATGCGATGTATGTGGTTATGTTTATGAGGGTGATGCTGCTCCTGAGCAGTGCCCTATTTGTAAGGCTCCGGCTTCCAAGTTCACACTCCAGGAGGGTGAGAAGGTATGGGCTGCCGAGCATGTTGTAGGCGTGGCTAAGGGCGTAAGCGAGGACATTCTTAATGACCTTCGCGCTAACTTCCAGGGCGAGTGCTCTGAGGTAGGTATGTACCTTGCAATGGCAAGAGTTGCCCACAGAGAGGGTTATCCTGAAGTTGGTCTCTACTATGAGAAGGCAGCTTGGGAAGAGGCTGAGCATGCCGCTAAGTTCGCAGAGCTCCTTGGTGAAGTTGTAACCGACAGCAC
>CAMAKT010000234.1 GCA_945836135.1 uncultured Clostridia bacterium
TCAGGGAATTTTTGAATACATTTGATGAGAATTCTAATATGAGAAAGATTTGAATTGGCAAAGGTTAATTATATGGGAGCAGAAGCATGGAAAAAAGGACGAGGTAGTTGTAAATAGAATTGGAGGGTAATATGGAGCTGGAAAAAGTAGCAACCCCGGCATATATCGTTGACGAGGGTAAGCTGGAAAACAATTTGACAATATTAAAGAAGGTAATTGACCGGACGGGATGCAAGATTCTGCTTGCCCAGAAGTGCTTCTCCATGTTCCGTGTGTACCCGTTAATTGGTCAGTACATAAGCGGCTGTACCGCCAGCGGGCTTTTCGAGGCAAGGCTGGGCTACGAGGAGATGAAAAAGGAGAATCATGTTTTTTCACCGGCGTACAAGGACGAGGAATTCGATGAGATTGTGGGATACTGCGACCATATCATCTTTAATTCCGTTGCACAGCTTCAGAAGTTTCGAGGAAGGTGTAAGGGAAAGAGCATAGGCTTAAGGATTAATCCGGAATGCTCCACCCAAGGGGAGCATGCCATATATGACCCTTGTGCGCCGGGCTCAAGGCTTGGAGTGACAGTGGACAAGCTGTCTGAGGGTGTGCTTGAGGGCGTTGACGGGCTTCATTTTCATACATTGTGTGAGCAGAATTCCGATGACCTTGAGACCACGCTTGCTGCGGTGGAGGAGAAGTTCGGTAAATATCTTTATGGCATGAAGTGGCTCAATATGGGTGGCGGACATCACATTACAAGAGCTGATTATGACGTGGACAGACTTGTACGCCTTATTAATCATATCAAGGAAAAGTACGATGTTCAGGTATATCTTGAGCCCGGGGAGGCTGTGGCGCTTAATGCCGGGTATCTTAAGACTACCGTGCTTGATATAGTGGAGAACCATGGCGTAACTACGCTTATTCTTGATGCCTCGGCAGCCTGCCATATGCCGGATGTGCTGGAGATGCCTTACAGACCGCCTCTTAAGGACAGCAAAGAACCGGGAGAGAAGGCATATACATACAGGCTGTCCTCCTATACCTGTCTTGCCGGGGATATAATAGGCGATTATTCCTTTGACGGGGAGATTAAGATTGGCGATACCTTGTATTTTGAGGATATGGCAATCTATTCGATGGTAAAAAATAATACCTTCAACGGAATCGGACTGCCGGATATCGTGCTCAGGAAAAAGGATGGAGAGTGCGAGCTGGTGAAAAGATTCGGGTATGAGGACTTTAAGAGCAGGCTTTCATGAGGGATAGGTGATTGCGAAACTTAGTAATTATGTGACGGATGTTGACCAATTTTGTATATTACCGCTGGGCACGCTTTCGCTACGTTACAGCACGTAACGGTGCATAGGCAGCCATAATACGGCTGCCAAACAC
The DNA here is from genome assembly GCA_945836135.1 of uncultured Clostridia bacterium. Taxonomy (GTDB): domain Bacteria; phylum Bacillota; class Clostridia; order Lachnospirales; family Lachnospiraceae; genus CAG-882. Next base: position 1,390 of record CAMAKT010000234.1, read on the forward strand.
CGACGGCTGTATACGTTGCTTTGCAACGTTTGGTGCCACAGCTTGCAATATAGCAAAATTGTTCAACTGTTCAGTAACTAAAATGAGTTTTGCAATTTCCTATCATGAAAGCCGTATACAGATTAGGAGACTAGGAAAGGTGGAAACGGGATATGCGTATTTGTGAGGGTACTCCAAGAGAGTATGGCTTCTATATGCCGGGAGAGTTTGAGCCGCATCATGGCTGCATTATGATATGGCCCACAAGACCGGGGTCATGGATATATGGCGGCGTGGCGGCGAAGAAGGTGTTTGCCGAGATTGCCGGAATTATAGCTGAGAGTGAGAAGGTGTATATGCTTACCTCACATGAGTTTTTTCATGAGGCGAGGGCTGCACTTGATGAGCGCATAGAGGTGGTGGAGATTGAGTCCGATGATGCATGGGCGAGGGATGTGGCACCTACCTTTGTGAAGAATAAGGATGGAGTTGTGAGGGGAATCAACTGGAGCTTCAACGCCTGGGGCGGTGACTACGACGGCTTGTATAAGAGCTGGGATAAGGACAACCGCCTTGCAAAGAAGTTTCTTGAGTATATTGATTGTGACTGCTATGATGCGGAACCTTTTGTGCTTGAGGGCGGTTCAATTCATTCTGACGGTGACGGAACCATACTTGTGACGGAGAGCTGTCTGCTAAGTCAGGGAAGAAATCCTAAGCTTACTAAGGCGCAGATTGAGGAGAAGCTTAAGCAGTATTGTAATGCAGAGAAGGTAATCTGGCTTCCATGCGGTATATATCAGGACGAGACCAATGAGCATGTTGACAATGTATGCGCCTTTGTAAGACCGGGTGAGGTGGTGTTAGCTTGGACAGATAAGGAGAATGATCCGCAGTATGAGATGAGCTTAAGATGCCTTGAAGTACTTGAAAATGAGAAGGATGCCAAGGGGAGAAGCTTCAAGGTGCATAAGCTTCTTATACCGGATAAGCCTGTGTGTATAACAGAGGAGGAACTGGCGGGATTTACCTTTGAGCCGGGGGAGGATGAGAGAACCGCAGGAGAGAGACTTGCTGCTTCTTATGTGAATTTCTACATAGCCAATGATGCCATAGTGCTGCCGCAGTTCGGCGATGTAAATGATGAGAATGCGGTCAGAGTACTTAAAGAGGCATTCCCTGACAGAAGGATTGTGCCGGTATACGCCCGGGACATTATAGTGGGTGGGGGAAATATTCACTGTATTACTCAACAGATTCCTAAGTAGAGGAATTAATGCCGGCAATTGTAAATCTCAGTAATTTATTGCCGGACAAGAAGACGATATTAGGGAAAGGGAGAAATAGATATGCATTTATTTAATGCCAGTTCATTATTTACAGAAGAAAACATAAAGAGTGTCTTGGAAATTGTAGATGATAGAGAAAAGTTAATGGAAAAAGGAATTGAAATAAAGAAGCTGCTTTTAGAGATGTATCACTTGAAGTGGTATAATCTTCCGGAAGATTTTAAGCAAAATTCTTACATAATAGCAACGAATCACCTGACGGACTCGGATGCCCCTCTGATAATGAGCCTTTATTATGAAATAATGCATACAGTTTTACATGACTATCCACAGCTTTTTGTTTTTGCCAAAGAGAATTGCTTTAATGGTGTTTCCATACCGAAGGAATTATCTCCGTTATTAGAGCTTGAGAAGGTTATGGCTGTAGACCGTTCCAGTTCCTTCGGAGCCGTTGAGACGCTGAAAAAAGCCAAGAAATGGTTCAATGAGGGTGAGAAGCCTAAGCATTTTCTGATTTTTGCCCAGGGGACTATTTACGATATTAATAAAGAAGTGCCGGAAGATATTGAAAATGGTGCTTTCTGGCTCTCAAAGATTTTGGGAATACCGGTTTTACCGGCATTTTTAGAACAGTTAGTAGAAGGGGAAGAGAATAGAATTGTATTCGGAGAACCAATTATTGTTCCTGGTACATGCCGCGATTATGAACCATACAAAAAGCTATGGATTGAAAGAGTAATTGATGCAGAAAATTCATTTGAAAAGTTAACCGGCTCAAAGGCAAGGGAAACAGTTTTGGATGAAGAGCATAAAGTCAGAAAGTATCATGGACAGCCAAGAAACTAATGATATGTAGGTGAGCCACAGGAAGGTTTACCTTGGCTTATTAGGGAGGAAGTAAAATGAGAATATTAAAATACGCCGGCATTCAGATGTCGTGTACAGGAAGTGTGCAGGAAAATATAGAGAAGGCAGAACGTCTTGTAAGGGAGGCGGCTGCAAAGGGAGCGCAGATTATTCTTCTGCCTGAGCTTTTTGAAAACAAGTATTTCTGTCAGGAGAAAAATTACGAGTATTACAAGCTGGCTAAGCCACTTGAGGAAAATGATGCAGTACAGCATTTTACCAAGGTGGCAAAGGAACTTGCAGTTGTGCTGCCAATAAGCTTTTATGAGAGGGCAGGCAATGTGTTCTACAATTCCGTGGCGGTGATTGATGCCGACGGAACTATTCTTGGAGTATACAGAAAGACCCACATACCGGATGACCATTTTTATCAGGAGAAATTCTATTTTACACCGGGCAACACGGGCTTTAAGGT
>CAMAKT010000235.1 GCA_945836135.1 uncultured Clostridia bacterium
CTGGTTTTCTATTTTTCAAAAAGGTCAGTTTATACTATCTCGGAAAATGCAGATGTATTTACGATAGAAGCAGAACAATTAAATAAAACCATAGAAATGGAGTATTATCTTAAGGAAGGCAGCATTATCGAAGTCAGCCATGATTATGAGGGTGGACAAATATATATTAGTGTTGGAGAAGAAGATAAAGACCCGATTTTCTACGGAAACAGTTACAGTGAAATAGATGATTTTACTTTGGTAATACAGGAAGATGGTTATTATATAATTAAGTGTTCCGGCCAAAATGCAAAGGGAACATTACAGTTTGTTATTAAGTGATATAGACGTTATTTATCTGGAGGAGAATATGAATAAGAAAATTAGTTTGTAGTATACGCAAAGGGGGTCAGGAAGCTTAATGTTTACGGTGGTTAAAAATCAGTTAAAAGTGTGTTTTCTTTCAGTCAAATACAATATCATGAAGGAAATGCTCAATAAAGTAACCTTTGTTACCAATGTGCTGTTCATGATATTAAATAATGCTACATTTATTGTACAGTGGGTAATTCTGTTCAGCCTTAAGGATGATATCGGCGGTTATTCATTTAAAGAAGTAATGGTACTGTGGGGCGTTGCAGCCAGCACATACGGGCTTTCTCATATACTGTTTGCCAGGGCTTTTTCACTTCCTGACCTGATTATCAATGGCAAGCTGGATTCCTTTCTGGTTCAACCAAAGAACGTACTGCTGGGGGTAATTACATCCTCCAGCAGCACATCTGCCATTGGGGATTTGATATACGGATATGCCCTTATCCTCATTACCTCCGCCACACAGGGGGCGATGGTATTAATTAAAAATGTACTGCTGTTCAGCTTTTTTACCATCACAGGCACGGTTATTCTGACCTCATTTGCTGTAATAATGGGAAGTCTTTCTTTTTATCTGGTTAGGGCGGATATTCTGGGTAATAATTTTATAAGCATGATGACAAGCTTTGCCACTTATCCCGACGGGATATTTAAGGGAGCAGTGAAATTCATACTGACATTTATAATTCCGGTGGGTATGGCGCAGTACATTCCGGTTCATGTAATAACTAAGTTCAGTCTGACTGCAATGCTTGTTGTCACGGGCTATGCATTTGCTGGTATGGCATTGTCAGTACTTGTATTTTACAGAGGACTTAAGAGATATTCTTCAAGCAATTTGTTTGAAATGCGGGCGTAGAAAAGTGTAACAGTTCAGCTGGGATGTTGCTAAAAACATGGTTAAGTACGGGTTGACCTATATTTTGAAATGTGATAAACTCTAATGAAGAAAAAGTTTAAGGAGATGTGAGTTATGGCATGGAATATGGTTGTAGCTGCAGATGAAGTTGCAGACATCTTTACATTTGGAAATGATGTTTTTACCGAGGTTCTTACTGCTGTATTTATGCTGGCGGTAATGGTGTGTGCTGTGATTCTTGGCGGAAAGCTTCGTAAGAGGCATGATGCGAAGGTTGCAGCGGAGGCCGCAGTCGCCGGTGAGGCTGCCCTTGACAGCCGTGATGATAATAAATAATTCTTTATACTATACGATATGTTTTCCGGAAAGGTCTGGGGACAGGCCTTTTTGGTTTGCTTATAAATAATTCTACATTTCAGGAGGATATTGCCATGAAGGCATATGGCGTTAATGAATTAAGAAAAATGTATTTGAGCTTTTTTGAGAGCAAGGAACATCTTTGTATGAATAGTTTTTCCCTTGTTCCTCATAATGATAAGAGCCTGCTGCTTATCAACGCAGGTATGGCACCGCTCAAGCCTTATTTTACAGGACAGGAGATTCCGCCGAGAAGAAGAGTGACTACCTGCCAGAAGTGTATCAGAACAGGTGATATCGAGAATGTAGGTAAGACAGCAAGACACCTTACCTTTTTCGAGATGCTTGGTAACTTTTCATTTGGTGATTATTTCAAGAGAGAGGCAATTAACTGGTCATGGGAGTTCCTTACCAAGGTTATCGGACTTGACCCTGATCGTCTCTACCCGTCAATCTATGCTGATGATGACGAGGCATTCGATATCTGGAACAAGGAGGTAGGTATACCGGCTGAGAAGATTACACGCTTCTACCGCGATGAGAACGGCGATTGTGATAATTTCTGGGAGCATGGTGCAGGTCCTTGCGGTCCTTGTTCTGAAATTTACTATGACAGGGGTATTAAGTACGGCTGCGGCAAGCCGGACTGTAAGGTAGGTTGTGACTGTGACCGCTTTATGGAAGTGTGGAATAACGTATTTACCCAGTTCGAGAGCGATGGTCATCACCACTATACAGAGCTTAAGCAGAAGAATATTGATACAGGAATGGGTCTTGAGAGACTTGCCGTTGTTGTCCAGGACGTGGACACTGTATTTGACATTGATACCATGAAGGCTATACGTGACAAGATATGTGAGATAGCAGGTGTGAAGTATGAGACAGATGCGAACAAGGATGTTTCCATACGTCTTATCACAGACCATATCCGCTCCATAACATTTATGACCTCCGACGGTATTATTCCATCCAACGAAGGAAGAGGTTATGTTCTTAGAAGACTTCTCCGTCGTGCTGCAAGACATGGCAGACTTCTTGGAATAGACGGATTATTCCTTGCCAAGCTTGCCAAGACCGTCATTGAAGAGTCCAAGGACGGCTATCCTGAGCTTGCCGAGAAGGAAGAATATATCCTTAAGGTTCTCACCACCGAGGAGGAGAAGTTTAACAAGACAATTGATCAGGGACTTTCGATTCTTTCCGATATGGAGGAGGAGCTTATCAAGTCAGGTTCTAAGACCTTGTCAGGAGAGAATGTATTCAAGCTTTATGATACCTACGGTTTCCCTGTTGACCTTACCACTGAGATTTTAGAGGAGAAGGGCTTTACCGTTGACGAGGAAGGCTTTAAGAAGGCGATGGAAATCCAGAAGCAGACAGCACGTAATGCAAGAACAGAGACTAACTACATGGGTGCAGATGCTACCGTATATGATGAGATTAACACGTCAATAACATCCAAGTTCGTCGGCTATGACAGCCTTGAACATGATTCCGTAATCTCCGTACTTACCACAGATACTCTTCTGGTAGATGAGCTTGTGGAGGGAACGGAAGGAACAATTATAGTTGATGAGACACCTTTCTATGCTACCATGGGTGGTCAGACCGCGGATGTGGGAGCCATAACCACTGCTGACGGTGCTAGCTTTGCTGTGTTTGACACAATTAAGCTCAAGGGCGGTAGAATAGGTCATGTAGGTGTTGTTGAGTGCGGAAGCTTCCGCGTAGGCGGCAAGGTTACACTTAAGGTTGATGAAGCGAAGAGAATTGCCACAGCCAAGAACCACAGTGCTACACACCTTTTGCAGGAGGCTTTAAGAACTGTTCTCGGAACACATGTAGAGCAGGCTGGTTCCCTTGTAACACCGGACAGACTTCGTTTTGACTTTACACATTTCTCTGCTATGACCAAGGAAGAGCTTGACAGGGTAGAGGCTATCGTCAATGAGAAGATTGCAGCTAATCTTAATGTTGTGACACAGGTTATGAAGCTTGAGGATGCCAAGAAGACAGGTGCTAAGGCACTCTTTGGCGAGAAGTACGGCGAGACGGTAAGAGTTGTATCCATGGGCGATTTCTCCAAGGAATTCTGCGGTGGTACACATGTCAAGAATACGGGCGTTATCACAGCCTTTAAGATTGTATCTGAGTCAGGCATTGCTGCCGGAGTAAGACGTATAGAGGCTCTTACCGGCGACGGATTGTTTGCATATTACAGACAGCTTGAGAATGAGTTGAATGAGGCTTCCAAGCTTCTTAAATGTACACCGGCAACACTTAATGAGAAGATTAATCATCTTCTTGCAGAGGTTAAGGCGTTGACC
>CAMAKT010000236.1 GCA_945836135.1 uncultured Clostridia bacterium
AATTTTATTTTTATTTTATAAATACATGTTTTTAGAGGCTGACCTTTCTTTCAAGAAGTTCTGAAGTGCCCACCACAGCACTTGCAATTAATATAAGAAAGAAAAGCATACGAGGCAGTTGCGAAAAGGATGCCTGTGCCATTGTAGACGGTTGCTCATACAGCACTGGAAGAATATCACCGATTTTGTTGGCAATAAAAATGACAGCCAGATACAGTACAACGCTTATAAGTCCTTTTATTTTCTTATTCTGCAGTATGGTAGTAGTCAGGGTAATGCAGAAATAAGCAAGTGTCACGGCCATAAAAAAGCTTACCAGAAATGAAAATACACTCCCGACTATACTATATGCAATTTCCACCGCATTAAACCCGAAATTTCTAAGCATCTCAAATATCATTTCAATCATGCTCACTTCTTCGCCCCACAGCTTAAGCAACAGCTTCAAATCCCATAATCCCAATAACATAAGAACAACAGCCACCATAATACCATTTACAAAAGTAAAAAGCAGCTTTGAGCCAATAATCTTAATGGCTTTGTTAGGTGTCATAAATACAAGGTAGCTGGTTCTGTTGGTCAGTTCCCTGCTGTATGTGCTGATTCCGAAAGCAAATACCATAAAGAAACAAATAATTGCACAGAAAAACAGTATCATTGCTCCGACAGTTGCCTTATCCCTGTCCGAAGCAATAAAATAAGCATACATAAAGTATATTTGTGCAAGCGCAAGAATCCCTGCCATCACGGCAATTCCGTATATATTTTTGCGAAATTCATATTTAACAAGCTTTAACATACTAATCTCCATTCTGACGACGCTGTTACGCGTAAATGCTCTTATACAACTCAACTATTGACATTCCGGTCTCATCCCTGAGCGCCTTTGCATCGCCCTGTCTTATTACCCTGCCGTTTTTAACAAAAATTGCATAGTCGATAATCTTCTCAAGTTCATCCACCAGATGGCTTGATAAAATGAATGACCTGTTATCTCCGGTGCTTGCGGTAATGGTATTTATTATTCTGTCACGGGCTATAATGTCAATTCCGTTAAGTGGTTCGTCAAGCATTACAAGTCTGCTGTCCCTGGACAAAGTCACCGCAATCTTAAGCTTTGCCATCATTCCCGATGACATTTTACTTGCCTTCTGTAACGGGTCAAGCTCCATCTCTTCTAAGAGCCTTTCGTATCTTTCTGTCGAAAAGTCCTCAAAGAAATCCTGATAATACTTTCCTATATCTCGACAGCTCATATATGAGTAAAAATAGCTTTCGGTAGGCATATATGCAATATGTTTCTTGGACTCGACGCCAATCTCCCTGCCCTCAAAAAGCAGCGTACCGGATGTAGGCTTTGTAAGTCCGGCTATCATTTTCATAAGAGTTGTCTTTCCACTGCCATTTGGTCCAAGTAACGCATATATTCTGCCCTCCTCAATCGTAGCAGAAATATCCTCGACCGCTGTAGTGGTCATATACTTCTTTTTCAGGTTAACACATTCTAACATTATTTACTCCCTTCATTTCACAACGGAATCCGGCTGTTTTTCAAAATGCATATAGTCCTTCACATTCTCCCAGCTTCCGCCCCAGGTAAATCCATGCTCAGCAAAAATGCGGCAGCATTCATCCCCCGCATCAAGCTTCATATCAAATTCCAGTTTTCTGTCAGTATACTGTCTGGCCGTTGCAGGCAGAACCGTGTCGTTTTCACCGATATACGGATTGTACAAAGGATTAATATCAATTGCCAGACCGTATGCATGATTTGACCAGACTTCCGTGCCCGCAATCTTCCTCGCATTAAACGCAGAGGTATTGTTAACTGCCATGGACGCATTGTCATCCGCACCATATTCGTCAACAAGTACAACGCTTTCAAGCACATACCCTATCTGATATAATTCATAAAAAATATCCAGCACATCTTCCGCTATATTCTCATTGACAATGAGTTCACCCTCATGCTCGAGTCCATCCACTCCGATGTGAAGTATATGTACATATCTAAGCTGCTCCCTGCCGACAGGCGCATTATCATTATAGGAATACCCGTTGATTCTAATAAAAATATCATCTGTAATCCTGCTTATGTAGAAATGCTCATCAATGACCGCCTCAAACTCAGTGTCAGGCTCTCTCGTCGTCGATTCAGCTATGCTGCTTACAGACTCCGTGGTATCCGTTTCACTATTTGTCTGATATGCCGTCGTCTGCTGCGCAGCAACTGCATTTGCAAGCTTCTGCTGCTTAAGCATATATACGGCAATAAGCAAACAGAGAATACACATACTGATTCCCGCAAAAATCCCAAGTATGGCAGCTACATTGCTCTTTCCTTCATTAGAAAAATTATGTTTCATAATACATAATCAGTTCTGTGATACAATCTGATATACGTCAATCTTAAACTGATCTGCAGCAGTGATTCCCACAAAACGGCATCCGTATAAAGTCTCTTCCTCGCCCAAATTTTCCATACGGACAATCTCAATAACTGTTTCAAATGATTCCTTCGTCCATAATACCACCTTGGTATCATAAAAAGAATTGAGTGTGAGTAACTCTTTCGTACGGAATGCCATTCCGTCCTTGGAGATATTGACTACATTGACCTCAAACTCCTCCTGCTTAAGTCCAAACGAAGCAAGGTTGTCTTTCACCTTCTGAAGCTTAATCTTAACATTAATCCCCATTCTCTTTGATTTTCTTTTTTCCTGAATTTCTGGCATAATATTCTCCTCCTGATTTTGCTTTTTCAAGCTGTAAAACTATCTCTATGAGATAAACATAGCATCTCCGAAACTAAAGAAACGGTATTTCTCTTTCACAGCGACATCATACGCGTGAAGTATATTCTCCCTCCCTGCCAACGCTGATACAAGCATAAGAAGCGTTGACTCCGGCAGGTGAAAATTAGTGATAAGGCAGTCCGCCGCTTTAAAGCGATATCCCGGATAAATAAATATATCTGTCTCCCTGCTGTCCGCATGAACAATTCCATTCTCATCCGTTGTGGATTCAAGGGTACGAAGACTTGTGGTTCCCACACAGATTATTCTGCCCCCTGCGGCTCTGGCAGCATTAATCTTAGCCGCTTCCTGCTCCGTGACAACAAACATTTCAGAATGCATATGGTGTTCTAAAATATTCTCAACCTTCACCGGGCGGAAAGTTCCGAGCCCTACATGAAGTGTCACATTGGCAATAATAATCCCTTTTTGTTGCAGTTTCTCAAGCAGCTCTTTTGTAAAATGTAATCCTGCGGTAGGTGCTGCTGCCGAACCTTCATACTTCGCATAAACGGTCTGATAACGGTTCTTATCCTGAAGCTTATGCGTAATATACGGTGGAAGTGGCATCTGCCCCAGCTCGTCAAGCACAGCCTCAAAAACTCCTTCATATGTAAACTTAATCAGTCTGTCTCCGTCATCCACAACATCAAGCACTTCACCGATAAGCTTACCATCTCCAAAAATAATCTTTGTTCCCGGTCTTGCCTTTTTCCCCGGCTTAACCAGAACTTCCCAGATATCATTTTCCTTCCTCTTAAGCAGCAATACTTCAATCGCAGCTCCTGTGCCTTCCCTGCTGCCCATCAGCCTTGCCGGAATAACCTTGGTATTGTTAAGCACCAGGCAGTCTCCCGGATTAAGATAATCTATAATATCCTTGAACACCTTATGTTCAATGGCACCTGTCTTCTTGTCAAGCAGCATAAGTCTCGAGGCTGACCTATCCTCAAGTGGGTCCTGGGCGATAAGTTCCTGCGGCAAGTCGTAACTGAAATCATGTAAATTCAAAATATATCTCTCCCAAATACTTATAATCTTCTTTTCAATTCTAATATAGTTATTTTTTTAGTTTCTTTCGCATTGTAAAA
>CAMAKT010000237.1 GCA_945836135.1 uncultured Clostridia bacterium
AAAAAGATATTATTTTGTGGTCAAGAGCCTGATGGGAGCAAGGGCTTTTGGAGATTTGAATTCTCGCATGGAGTTCAATTTCAGTTTGCCGAAGGTGGATATGGGGTACTAAAAAGTCCTTGACATTTCGTTTAAGGAAAGACAGCGAAACCAATCATGTATGTAGAAGTGACTAAGAAAGGAGGGAAGATATGCAGAATTTCAAGATATGGAGATAGTTGTAGAATATTCTGATGAGGGTGATTCCGGTAAGAATATAAAAGGACGGGAAAGGGAATGCATATGCAGACAGAATCAGAATACATATGCCGTCACTGGATGCAATGCAAAGTGCATCAAACAAGGCATTTATGACACAAACCTACTTTATATTTTATTTGCATAATTTATTATATCATGCTATTTTATATATACGAGAGGTCCTCTGCTACATAGGCGGGGGGTCTCTCTTTTAATATTTAATTACCACCGCCAATTTTTATTACTGTTAATTATTATATAGGGTGAAAAATAAGAAAAAGGGGCTGCAAAAACAGCCCCATAAAAGTCATTTCATATATCTATTTTTTCTTTTTGAAGATTGCAACAGCGGCACCGGCGAGTAATACAACAATTGCGATTCCACCGGCAATCTTGGCGGCAACACCTGTGTTTACTGTTGCTCCATCGCCCTGAACAAGAACCATTGCTGAGATAGGGGCAACTTCTATTTTTCCTGATACTGTACTGAGCGCCTCCGTTCCTGCCTTCTTGTCATTTACATATACATTCCACTTGCCATTTGGCAGAGATACAGTCTTAGCTTCCGGATTGGCGTTGTATACGATAAAGAGCTTCTTTCCCGGCTCGCCTTCCATATCTCCCAGGATTTCGAAAGCTACCACATTATCATCAAGTCCTGTCACTGAGCTTACTCTCTTTTCTACCTCTGCAGCATCTGATAATCTAAGTGCTGCATGGGCCTTTCTGAAAGCTATAAGACCCTTGTAGTACTCATAAACCGCCTTTGTCTCTTCTTCATCAAGCTTTGCCCATTTAAGGCTGTTGACATTATCACCTGATGCATATGAGTTGGAGTTATATGTTCCATCGCCATTTGGTTTTGTTCTAAGCATTTCTTCGCCTGCCTGCATGAAAGGAATACCTTCAGCCAGGATATAGATAGAAGCTCCGAGGTTATTCATCCGGATAAGGTCTTCTCTGCTTACTTTTGTAGAAACTGCTATTCTGTCAAGAAGCGTGAAGTTATCATGGCAGGATGCGTAGTTTACTGTCTGGCTTGGGCTGGTGCACCATGCTGATTCTGCCTTGAATGTACGGTCGATAACATTCTCAAAGTTGCGGGCGCCTGATACAAAGCCGACCTCACCGCTGTTGAATACATGTCCCTTGATTGCATCTCTGATTTCGTCATTAAAGTATGCGAAATCCGGTGTCTTTGCTGAGCTGAGCTGTGTTGCCATTGTGTAACCTTCCTTAGTTACCGAAGTGTTCATGCTCCAGCCTTCACCATAGAAAATAACATCCGGATGCTTAGCATGTACAGTGGTTACGATTTCGTTAATTGTTTCTGTATCAAGAAGACCTACAAGGTCAAATCTGAAACCATCAATGTGATATTCGTCTGCCCAGTAATTAACGGAGTCAACAATGTACTTCTTAACCATACTTCTTTCGGAGGCTGTATCATTTCCGCAGCCAGAACCGTTTGAGTAGGAACCTGTATCATCAATACGTGAAAAATACCCCGGAACAAGTTTGTTTACGCAGAATTCACCTGCATTGTATACGTGGTTATAAACAACGTCCATAACTACGCTGATTCCGTCTTCATGAAGTGATTTAACCATCTGCTTAAGTTCAGCTACTCTTACTTCACCATTATATGGATCAGTTGAGTATGAACCCTCCGGTACATTGTAGTTAACCGGATCGTATCCCCAGTTAAAAAGGTTCCCATATGTGGCTGTCTCATCTACTGAACCAAAATCGTAGATTGGAAGTAAATGAATATGTGTAATCCCCAGTTCCTTAATATGATCGATACCTGTAGCCATTCCGCCCGGTGTCGTTGTTCCTCTCTCTGTAAGGCTTAAGAACTTGCCGACATTAGTAATGCCTGAACTGGAATGTGCACCTAAATCTCTTACATGAAGCTCATAGATAACAGCATCATTAATCCCCTCATTTGCATGTGGGTTAACATCATTTTCCCATCCCTCAGGGTTGGTAGAAGCAAGGTCGATTACCATCGCACGCTTGCCGTTAACACCTGTTGTTCTGGCATATGGGTCGCAGGCTTCTTCACGAACTCCGTCAAGAACTGCTGTGTATGTATAGTATGTACCATTAAGGTTGCCCGACTTTGTGTATACCCAGGTTCCGTTAACGTCCTTTGTCATAGCTACTGATTCGATAAGGTCCGCAGCGTCCGGCGTACCTGTTTCATAAAGATTTACATATACCTCCTCAGCTGTTGGTGCCCATACACGGAAGGTTGTAGAGTCTTTGCTCCAGACAGCACCAAGGTCATCGCCTGTATATGTGTATTCTTTTTCAAACTCATCTGTAGAATAGATAATTGGCATAATCATGTTATAATCCGTCCCTTCATAAGAAATCTTATAACTTTTTGTTGCGTCAAGTTCATTTGCAAGTACTATTGTATAAACATAATTTCCATCATATTTTACGTCCGTTATTTCAATCTCACCTTGTCTTGAAGTAACAACGAATGATTCAGTATAATCTCCCTCAATCTCACCGGTCATATTAATTGTAATAGTCTTGTCGCCGTTATACTTGGCATTTTTAAGTCTTATTCCTCTTATGGCATCTTCTCCGTATTCCTTAGTATAACCTTCAACCCCGGATTCTACATAAATATGAACCGTTCCTGACATCATCTCTGAAATGTCGATAAACTGGTCGGCATCAATATCTTTTGTCCAATCCTGGGTACGAACAATAAATCCGACTGTTGTTGTGCCCGGCTCAATCTCCATAGTTGCTACCATCTCACCATTCTCTTCAACAAATGGATAGCCTGCACCGTCATGCCCTTCAGCCCATAGCCACACATCCCATCCTGCATAAGCTCCATCTTCTCTGTGATAGTGAAGCTTCAATATTACATTTGCTGCGCTGACTCTTTCTATATTAGTCATAGATGTAGCAAGTGTTGAGAAAACCAGCAGCATGGCCATGAGAGCCGCTTTCATTCTTTTTCTCATAGTTACCTCCCAAATATAAAATTTTCGTTACGAATTTTCGAGATTTTCGAAAATCCATGAATACTATAACATAATCTTCCAGAAAATAAAAGTAAAAAATACTAACAAATGAAGAAAAATTTCAATTTTTTTGGTAATAGTGCCGGAAACAAAACGCCTGGACAAATGATTAATGTGAATAAGGTATTGAAAAAAATTACTTCCACCACAAAAATACAAAAATAGCTTGACATTCTACAAAAAAAAATATATTCTGTTATCGTTAATTAACTTAGTGGCATTTCAAACTTAATAATATATGTTGTTTACGCATAAAGGAGTGGGTATAAGTCTCATTCCTTTTTCTTAAATTCAGCATTAATTTAAAGTTGTAAAGTGCCACTACGTTAAAATATAACAAGGAGGATTTATTTATGAGAAAGTTTTCTAAGCGTGTCCTTGCACTGACTCTTTCTGCTACAATGGTATTCTCACTTGCAGCATGTAACAAGAACAGTGGCAATGAGACAACAACAGCAGAGAGCACAACTGCTGGAACAACAACACAGGGAAACACAGAAGAGCAGACAACTACATCAGCTCCTGAAGCAGGTGCAGCAACTTATACTTATAACTACTCTCTT
>CAMAKT010000238.1 GCA_945836135.1 uncultured Clostridia bacterium
ATTAAGAACTACATTGGCATTGGCATCCTTACGCAGCTCAATGCATATTCTCATACCCTGTCTGTCAGATTCATCACGAAGATCCGTTATTCCGTCAATTTTCTTATCCTTTACAAGCTCAGCAATCTTCTGAATAAGGTTTGCCTTATTAACCATATAAGGAATTTCGGACACAATAATACGGCTCTTGCCGTTTGGCATTGTCTCAATGTCAGAAACAGCACGAACCTTAATCTTACCCCTTCCTGTACGATAGGCTTCTTCAATTCCTCTTTTTCCGAGAATCATGGCTCCTGTAGGGAAATCAGGTCCCTTTACAATATCCATGAGTTCTTCTATATCAGTTTCCCTGTCTTCTTCTACTTCATTATCTATTATTTTTACAACAGCATTAATAACCTCACGAAGATTGTGAGGCGGAATGTTGGTTGCCATACCGACAGCGATACCGGAAGTTCCGTTTACCATCAGATTAGGATATCTTGATGGGAGTACGGAAGGTTCCTTCTCTGTCTCATCAAAGTTAGGAACGAAATCCACCGTATCCATGTCAATATCAGCCAGCATCTCCATGGATATCTTACTGAGTCTTGCCTCTGTATATCGCATGGCGGCTGCACCATCACCATCCACGGAACCGAAATTTCCATGGCCGTCAACTAACGGATATCTGGTAGCAAAATCCTGAGCTAACTTTACCAATGCATCATAAATTGACGAATCGCCGTGAGGATGGTATTTACCCATTGTATCTCCGACAATACGCGCACATTTTCTATGAGGCTTGTCCGGTCCGTTATTAAGTTCAATCATGGAATAGAGAATTCTTCGCTGAACAGGTTTCAAACCGTCTCTGACATCAGGAAGTGCTCTTGCGGCAATTACGCTCATGGCATAATCTATGTAAGAATTCTCCATAGTCTCTTTAAGGTCAACGTCATGAACTTTATCAAAGATATGTTCATCCATTCAAAAATATCCTCCCTGCATATCATTATATATCAAGATTCTTTACAAACTTTGCATTTGCTTCAATAAATTCTCTTCTAGGTTCTACATTGTCACCCATAAGTGTTGAGAAGGTTACATCTATCTCTGACGCATACTCCTCATCATAGAATACTTTCTTGAGAATTCTCTTAGCTGGATCCATTGTAGTCTCCCAGAGCTGGTCAGCATCCATCTCACCAAGTCCCTTATAACGCTGTATCTTGTTGTTCTGGTCACGTCCTACTTCTGTAAGAATCTGGTTAAGTTCTTCGTCCGAGTATGCATACCATACTTTTTTATTTTTCTCAAGCTTATAAAGCGGTGGCTGTGCAAGATATACATATCCCTGCTTAATTAACTCCGGCATAAATCTGTAAAGGAATGTAAGCATAAGTGTGGCAATATGTGCTCCATCAACATCGGCATCCGTCATAATAATAATCTTGTGATAACGAAGCTTGCTTATATCAAAATCCTCATGAATACCTGTACCAAAAGCAGTTATCATGGCCTTAATCTCAGCATTGCCTAGAATTCTGTCAAGTCTTGCTTTCTCCACATTCAAAATCTTACCTCTGAGAGGCAGAATAGCCTGTGTAGCACGACTTCTGGCAGACTTGGCTGAACCGCCGGCGGAATCTCCCTCTACAATGAAAATCTCACAGTTCTTAGGGTCTTTGTCAGAGCAATCTGCAAGTTTGCCCGGCAGACTCATGGACTCAAGAGCAGTCTTTCTTCTTGTAAGATCCCTTGCCTTGCGGGCAGCTTCTCTTGCTCTCTGTGCAAGAATTGATTTTTCACAAATAATCTTCGCAATCTGCGGATTCTGCTCAAGAAAATATGTGAGCTGTTCGGTAACTACACTGTCAACTGCACCTCTTGCCTCGCTGTTTCCAAGCTTCTGCTTAGTCTGGCCTTCAAACTGAGGGTTTTCTATCTTGACACTGACTATGGCAGTGAGACCCTCTCTGATATCCTCTCCCGTCAGGTTCTGCTCATTTTCCTTAATAAGCTTATTGTTTCTGGCATAATCATTGAAGGTCTTGGTTATGGCATTACGAAATCCCGTAAGATGCATACCTCCCTCAGGGGTATTAATATTATTTACAAAAGAGTATACACTCTCGTTATAATCATCATTGTGCTGGAAAGCAACCTCCACAGAAATATTGTTAACAGTACCTTCACAATAAATAATGCTGTCATATAGAGGTGTCTTACTGCGGTTTAAGTACTGTACGAATTCTCTTATTCCACCTTCATAGTGGAAGGTCTTTTCCTTCTTATCTTCTCTGTCATCACGGAGAATTATCTTGATTCCTTTGGTAAGAAATGCCATCTCACGAAGACGGTTCTTAAGTATATCAAAATCATATACCGTATCCTCAAATATCTCCTTGTCAGGAAGGAAGGTTACCCTTGTTCCGGTAAGATTCTTGTCACAGCTTCCCACAATCTTAAGAGGATACATAACCTTGCCCCTCTCATATCGCTGCTGATAGATATTGCCGTCATTATATACCTGTACTTCGAGCCATTCAGACAGTGCATTAACTACAGAGGCACCTACACCATGAAGACCTCCGGATACCTTGTATCCCCCGCCTCCGAACTTGCCTCCCGCATGGAGTATGGTAAATACAACCTCAACTGCCGGCAGACCTGACTTAGCATTAATTCCTATTGGAATTCCTCGTCCGTTGTCTATAACGGTAATTGAATTGTCAGAATTAATCTGAACGTCAATTGTATCACAATAACCCGCCAAAGCTTCATCCACCGAATTGTCTACTATCTCATATACAAGATGGTGAAGTCCCTTTGATGATGTGCTTCCGATATACATACCCGGTCTTTTTCTTACTGCCTCAAGTCCTTCAAGTATCTGTATCTGGTCAGCTCCGTAATTATTCTCCATGCTTTACCTCATTTCTGCGCCGTTCCATTGTTATGTCTGCTTCTTTGGCGCTCTCGCAGACTTTATATTAGTTCTCGTAAAATATATGTCCCTCATTAACACGGAACACTTTATCAAACTGGAAACGATAATTAATAAATTCATCGAGTCCGGTACATGTTACTATTGTCTGTACACTGTCTATGCTGTCAAGCAGATAATTCTGTCTGTTTCCGTCAAGTTCTGATAATACATCATCAAGAAGAAGAACCGGATTATCTCCTGTAATCTTTTTTACCAATTCTATCTCTGACAACTTAAGAGACAGAGCACAGGTTCTCTGTTGTCCCTGGGAACCGTATTTTCTTACGTCCATTTCTCTGACATTGAAACTCATATCATCTCTATGTGGTCCGTAGTTTGTTATCTTCTGCCTTATGTCCCTCTCCCGTGACGCCCCAAGCTCCTTTTTAAAATCTTCCTCTTTTACTGATGGTTCATATCCTAATATAAGCTCTTCCTTGTCACCGGAAAGCTTTTTGTGTATATCAAATATAATACCATTAAGATTATTAATAAAATTTCTTCTTATACGGATAAGCTCACATCCATAATTTATAAGCTGTTCATCCCATACATCCAGAGTATCCTCCAATGATGGCTGAAATGAAATATCCTTAAGCAGCTTATTTCTCTGCAAAAGTGCTTTATTGTAGTTAAGAAGATTATGAACATACAATTTATCAAGCTGACACAGTTCCATATCCATAAATCTTCTTCGCTCCGCCGGACCACTTTTAATTATATTCAAATCCTCGGGAGAGAAAAAAACAATATTGATAATACCCAGCAGATCAACTGCCTTTCTGATTGGAATTCCGTCGATTGCAACACCCTTGGACTTTGTTTTTTTAAGATGCATATCAATTCTGTGCGGAATACCATTCTTGCGTACAATAAGCTTGA
>CAMAKT010000239.1 GCA_945836135.1 uncultured Clostridia bacterium
TAGGTTTCCTCATACACTGAAATCTCATCATCAGGATAGAATGCAGCAACATAGTAGGCCTGTACAGGGTCAAGCAGCAGTGTCCTTCCATTTTCCTTAAAAGTATGAATCATTCGATGTACCCGTTCTACGTTGCGGTTATAAGGATTGACCACAATAAGACCTTCATCTTCCCGTGAAAGTGTAGCAAGTTCTGTCTGAAGTTTTTCCTCAGTACGTTTCTCATCTTCTGGTTCTTTAAGGGACAGCATATCGATATCCTCAAAGCTTGCTGTTACGCCCTCTGTAATAAGAACATCAGCACCATGACAGAGCTTACCGAACTCTTCGGAAAGTTCCGGATGAAAACCGTGGAAACGGTAATCACCTGTATAGCATATGCTTCCATCAGGTGTTTTAATCAGGAAACCGCATGCACCGACAACGTCATGATCAACAGGAATACATTTTACCTTTATATCTCCAACAGTAAACTCAGAATTATAGTCAATTCCAATGCAGTTGGTATGTTCCTTATGTTCAGCCTCTCCATTTAATGCTAACTGACGATACAGTTTAAGTGAATCGCTGCTCATGTACACGGGAACATCAGGATGAAGACAACCAAGACCGCCCATGTGGTCAATATGCATGTGGGAAATCACAAAAAAACATTCTTTGTCAAGTTCACCATAAGGAATAAGCCCTGTCTTTTGCGCCGTATAATTATCATATATTCCGTCAGCAGGTGTAAGCATTCCAAGACGGATATAATCAACGGCAAAATCTTCTTTTCTCTTACGAATCTTTGCGTCCATTCTCCCTGCCACGGCAAAACCGAAATCAAACATACACTTGGTACTGTCTGTTTCTATGGCAACAAAAGTTCCTCCTATTTCTCTTAAACCATTAAAAAATGATATTTTTGTCATTTTCCACCTCCGATTAACAAAGGGCTGCCTAAAACGGGCAGCCCTGAACAATGCTTAACGCATCAACTTATTTCTGAAGAACGCCGTTAACAGCCTCAACTAAAGCGTCAAGAGCGGTCTGTGGATCAGCCTCATTGAGAATCTGCTCTTCAAGAGTAGCATTTACAGTCTGCATTACATCATAGCTGCCCTCAAATGCAGGCTGGCTGATGAAGTAACCTGCCTGTGAATAAGCTGCCGGAGCTGTCGCATCAGAAGCCATGAATGTCTGATATGTATCAGACTCATAAGCAGATGTTCTTACAGGAAGATAACCTGTAGCCATTGCCCACTCTGTTGTAGCTTCAGCACTTGTTAAGAACTTAAGGTATTCCCAAGCTGCCTTCTGCTTATTTGTATCCTTTGCAAACATAACAATGTTGGTACCGGCTGCGTTAGCTGCCTTCACATCCTTGCTTACAAGAGGAGCAACACCAAGCTCCCAGTTCTCAGCAGTGATATAGGATGCACCTGTTGAAGAACCTACATAGGAAGCGATTAACTGATTGCTGATTACATTGGAGAAGTACTTGTCCTCACCAACAAGACGAGCATATCCTTTGTTGTAAAGGTTCATAATATATGTTACAGTCTCGAGACCCTTCTCATTATCGAACAATGCACCGTTCTCGTCGATGTAATCACAGCCGTTCTGTGCAAGCATTGCCTGGAACATTCCGGCAAGGTCATCCCAGCCGATTGTCTCGATGCCCTTCTCAGTCTTGATTGTCTCAGCTACAGTAAGAAGCTCATCCCATGTTGTAGGAGCTGTCAGACCAAGTTCATCAAATAGTGTCTTGTTGTAGAAAAGAACATAAGTACTCTTGTTGAAAGGAATACCACTGATAAAACCAAACTGGTTGTTCTCATCTCTGTATCCTGATACAATGTCATCCCAGTTGTCGAAATCGTTAGCTACGAAATCATTAAGATTAACAAGCTTATCTGTATAGGATGATAACCAGTTGTTGTATGCCTGAGCTAAATCAGGAAGTGTATCAGCAGCAGCGTTAGCTGTAAGCTTGGAGCTTAAATCGCCGTAATTACCCTGATTGGTAAGGTTAACTGTGATACCATACTCATTCTCAGCATTGAACTTCTCTGTAAGAGCGGTAAGTTCCTCCTCCTGCTTGTTGTTCATAGCATGCCAGAACTCGATTGTGCAGGCCTCTATTCCTGTGTTCTCTGCAGAAGTAGTCTCAGCATTAGTTGACTCTGCGGCTGTAGTAGTCTCTGCAGTTGTTGTTCCAGCAGTAGTTGTCTCATTATTGCTGCTGTTTTTGCCACATCCGGTAAGCATACCGAACACCATTGTTGCTGTAAGAATTACAGCAAGCATTTTCTTGAGTTTCATTTTCTTTCTCTCCTTTTTGTGTGCGGATGAAGAATCATCCAATTTGTTGCTTCACAGGGTATAATGGTACTCCCTGATGCAATCATTTGTCAATGGCAAATAATACAAAAAAATCAACTCTTGAGCCCGCTCTGTGTGACACCTTCTATAATATATTTCCTTAAGAACAGATATACAATGATGATAGGCATAACCATGATACAGGATGCAGCCATGATGAGCTCATAATTAGAACCCGCCTCTGTCTGGAAACGTACAAGTCCGTTGGAGATAACTCTCATATTGGTATTGTTGGTTACAAGAAGTGGCCAGAGGAAGGCATTCCAGCAACCGATAATATTAAGAATGGCAATTGTAGTAATTGCACTCTTATTCATTGGAACCATAATCTTCATCATGTACTTAAAGTCGCTGCATTTATCCACCTTGGCAGCCAGATACAAGGATTCCGGCACCTGCATAAAGAACTGGGTCAGAAGATAAATATAAAATACATTGGACATATACGGTACAATCATTGCCTGGTAGGTATCAATCCATTTTAACTTGGTAATTGTAATGAAGTTGGTAATAATTAACATCTCTCCTGGAATCATCAGTGTTGCAAGGAAAAGTGAAAACACAAGCTTCTTACCCGGGAAATTAAGTCTTGAAAAGGCAAATGCAGACAGTATCGCCGTTACAAGTACACCAAGTGTGGAGAAAAATGTAACAATCAGTGTATTTAAGAAATACCTTGGGAACGGTGCCGCTTTCCATGCCTCTGCATAATTGGACCACTGAGGTTCTGACGGAAGCAACGTCGGTGGAATAGATATAATCTCTGTCGGAGTCTTAAGGGAGGAAAAAATCATCCACAGGAATGGCAGCAGAGTAAATAATGCACCTATAATAAGGACCGCATACTTTAATATCGCGGATATAATATTAACTACTTTTCTCTTTTTACTCATAATAATATATATCCTCCCTACTTCTTCCTGCCCATTGCTCTCTGAACCATGGTGAGAACAAGGATAATCAGGAATAAAATAACTGCCGCAGCGGAAGCCAGTCCGTAGTTATGGCTGTTGTAGAACTTATCGTAAATATAGTAAACCACGGTAATTGCGCTGTTAGCCGGACCTGCCTTTCCGCCGAAAAGTGAGAATACCTCATTGTATACCTTGAATGCACTGATAAATCCCATGATAAATGCGTATGAAATCATAGGCGCAATTCCCGGAACCGTAATCTTCCAGAACACTCTCCACTTCGGTGTGGAATCAACTCTTGCAGCATTATACAGATCCTTTGATATTGTCTGAAGTCCTGCAAGGAAGATAAGTATATCAAAAGCCATACTCTTCCATACACTGAATATAATAAGTGCAGGAAGCGCATACTTAGGCTTGTTAAGCCACTGTATCTTCTCAATGCCAAACCAGCTCAGCATATAATTTAATAAGCCGTAATTGCTGTTAAAAATCCAGTTCCACACAAGTCCGATTGCAATAACACTGGTAACATACGGAAGAAAATATATTGTCTGGAACAGT
>CAMAKT010000240.1 GCA_945836135.1 uncultured Clostridia bacterium
AAGTACTTCGCAAACTTCTTCCAGAAATTCTTGTTCTCCTCGTCAGTGTGTATGTCAACCAATGTACCATATAGGTCAAACACAGCGTGCTTAACGCCGCTGTGTCTGACTGAATTTAGTACTGCTTCTTTTATATCTTTGATTTCTACCTTGTTAATCATAATTTCCAGATATCCTTATTGTACTCAGCAATTGTTCTGTCCGATGAGAAGAAACCTGCATTGGCAATATTGTGAAGCATCTTCTTAGCCCAACTCATTCTGTCCTCATAGTCTGCAAATGCCTTATCCTTAACCTCAATATACTCCTCAAGGTCTATGAGTGTCATGAACCAGTCCTTATTAAGGATCTCTTTGTAGAGACGGTCTAAGTTCTCCTCATTTCCGATGGCAAGAAGCTCATCACTTACGATAAAGTCCACTGCTTCCTTGATTACATCGCTCTTCTCATAGTAATCCATGGATACATAGTCAGCCTTAGCATAATGCTCGATAATAACATCCGAGGTCTTTCCGAAAATGTACTCATTCTCCTGACCTGCATACTCACTGATTTCCACATTGGCACCATCTAAGGTTCCGAGGGTAACAGCACCATTAAGCATGAACTTCATGTTACCTGTTCCGGAGGCCTCCTTGGATGCAAGAGAAATCTGCTCTGAAATATCACAGGCTGGAATAAGCTTCTCAGCCTTGGTTACGTTGTAATTCTTAACCATAACCACCTTAAGGTAAGGGCTTACCTCAGGATCATTGTTTACAAGCTCCTGCATGCAGAGAATGAGATGAATAATGTCCTTAGCGGTAACATAGGCAGGAGCTGCCTTTGCGCCGAAAATAACAATAATTGGTCTTGCAGGTTTCTTGCCGCCCTTGATTTCAAGGTACTTGTGAATAACATACAGCACATTCATCTGCTGTCTCTTGTACTCATGAAGTCTCTTAATCTGGATATCATAAATTGAGTTCTCATCAAGTTCAATGCCCTGTGTCTCAGACAGGTAGTTGGACAGTTCAATCTTGGCATCCTTCTTAATCTCTAACAGCTCGTTAAGCACCTTCTCATCATCAATGTACTTCTCAAGCTTCTTGAGCTCGGAAGCATCTGTCTTATAGCCGTCGCCAATAAGTCCGGTGATGAAGTCTGCAAGCGGCGCATTGCAGTGCAAAAGCCATCTTCTGAAGGTAATACCGTTGGTCTTATTGTTGAACTTCTCAGGATATATCTTATAAAAGTTATTAAGCTCTGAATCCTTCAGAATCTCTGTGTGAAGGTAAGCTACACCATTAACGCTGTAACCGTAATGAATGTCGATATGAGCCATGTGAACTCTTCTGTCCTTATCAATGATGTATATGCTTTCATCATCATACTTTTCTCTAACCTGATTATCCAGTTCTCTAATTATTGGCATCAACTGCGGAACAACCTTTTCAAGATATGAAATTGGCCACTTTTCAAGTGCTTCTGCAAGAATAGTATGGTTTGTATATGCACAAGTCTTAGAAACTATGTCTATGGCCTGCTTCATGCCAATACCTTCCTCGCCAAGCAATCTTATAAGCTCAGGAATCACCATTGAAGGATGTGTATCATTAATCTGGATTGCTACATATTCATGTAGGTCAGTAAGCTTACAGCCTCTCTCCTTTGCTTCCTTTAAAATAAGCTGTGCACCGTTGCTGACCATAAAGTACTGCTGGTATACACGAAGCAGTCTTCCTGCATCATCACTGTCATCAGGATAAAGGAAAAGTGTAAGATTCTTCTTAATCTCCTCCTTATCAAAATCAATTCCTTCCTTAACGATTGACTCATCCACAGTCTCAATATCGAACAGATGAAGCTTATTAGTGCGGTTATTATAACCTGTTACAAGTATATCGTACATTCTGGAGGTAACTTCCATACCACCAAACTTAACCTTGTAGCTTACATCTGTCTTATTAAGCCAGCTCTTCTCATCTATCCAAGGATTCTTAGTCTCATACTGCAGATTGTTCTTGAACTCCTGCTTAAAAAGTCCCAAATGGTAATTAAGACCGATTCCGTCGCCATTAAGTCCAAGGCTTGCAATTGAATCAAGGAAGCAGGCTGCCAGTCTTCCAAGACCGCCATTACCAAGTGATGGCTCCGGCTCAAGCTCCTCAATGTCCGCAAGGCTTCTTCCTGCCTCAGAAAGCTCTTTCTTAACCTCATCATAAATTCCAAGATTAATCATATTATTGGATAAAAGCTTACCGATAAGAAACTCTGCTGATATATAATAGAGCTTTCTCTTACCCTCATTGCTCTCCCTCTTAGCTGCCATTTCATTAACCTTGTTAAGAAGTGCCTCATAAATCTCTCTGTCAGTGCACTCCTGTATTGTCTTGCCATACTGTTCCAAAACTGCTTCCTTAACCATAATTCATTCCTTTCCGGGGAATCCCCTTTGAGTAAATTAAAACTGTTATATTTCCTATGTTGTCCACCGTTTACGTCATTTCCTTATGTTTGTATTATAATCTCATTTTTCCACAAAAATCTTGCATTATAATGGCAAAAAATGATACAATCCTATCATATCATAGAGAAAATGAATGAAAGGATGGTATCATTTTATGCAAAGCGGAAATTATGAGAATTATCATGAGTCAAAGGCACATACCAGCGCCTCATTTCCTTACAATACATATCTGTGTACCATTCCCCAGGATTTTGAATGCGTTCCTCTGCACTGGCATGATGATGCAGAGATAATATATATCAAAAAAGGGAACGGAATAATAAGCGTTGACCTTGAGGATATCCAGGTTAGTGCAGGAGATATTGTATTCATTGTTCCGGGACGACTTCACTCAATCAGGAACATGGATGGAATAAGGATGGAATATGAAAACATTATTTTTGAGATGGACTTTCTCTCCTCAAGGCTGCCGGAAAAGATGTACAGTGAATATTTCGCTCCTATGCTCAGTGGCAAGCTTGATTTTCCTGCTCTGATATCACCGGACTGCTGCCGCAAATATGCGGATGCAGCGCATTTTCTTGACATGGCTGATGACTGCTGCCGTGACCGTGCTCCCGCCTATGAGATTGCGGTCAAGGGATATCTGTTCTGCTTTTTCTCTGCGGTATTTTCCGACTGCCGCCCTGCAAAAGCCCCAAAGGTCAACGAAAATGTAGAAAAGCTTAAGTCCGTGCTTATGTATGTGGAAGAGCATTATGACGATGTGATTACCATAGATGAGATGGCAGCCCTGTGTGGATTTTCCTCTTCACATTTTATGAGGTTCTTTAAACAGACCATGGGGAAGCCCTTCACCGCATATCTTAATGAATACCGCCTTGCTCTTTCTGCCAAAGCCCTGACCGACACCCATGACCCGGTGCTTGATATAGCACAGAGCTGTGGTTTTGATAATCTGTCCTATTTTAACAGGCAGTTTAAAAAGCACTATGGTGTAACGCCAAGCGCCTACCGGAGAACTACTGTCTCATAATCTGATGTGAATCCGTCAGCGATACCTTCCGTCACATATACTGTGCCATCCTCCGACATCATAACAAGGTCAAAGGCAGCCACCTGTGTCTCTCCACAGTACTCCTTCCCTGCGCCATACTTTTTCCACAATGCAGTGCTTTTTTCAAGCCCCATGACAAAGCAGGCTGTGGATAAACCGTCGGCAAGAGCTGCATCACTGCTTATGACCGTCACGGACACAAGACCGCTGTCCGCCGGTAAGCCTGTGGCTGTATCAATAATATGATGATATGTCTTACCATTCTCAGTAAAATACCTTTCATACCCTCCCGATGTCACCACAGCCTTGTCATACAC
>CAMAKT010000241.1 GCA_945836135.1 uncultured Clostridia bacterium
TATATATGCAATGAATTTTTCTATATCCGATATATACTTTTTGTCAGGCTTTCCCTCCTGTACTGCTGCCATGGCGCTAATGTAATAATATTCCAGCAGAATATTTATCTCCTGCTCACACAGTATACACTCGTGAAGCTGTGGTGCCACTCCTCCGGGGATGGTAAGTCCTGCTGCTTCCTTAAGGGTCTGCAGAATAAGGCTGCTGTCCTCATTTTCAAGTATCATAAGCTGTGCCCTCATCATCAGTATGAACTGATATTCAAGCTTTTTATTAAGATTCCCCCGTCCCGACCTGCCTTCACATTTTTTCCTTACAGAGTATTTTTTGAGCACTTCCTTGGCATAATCAAGCTTATTATCCTCAATGGCGAACACTATCTCCATGCGCATCTTCCAGTCTTCATAGCCATCATCATACAGGAGCATGTCTATTGATTTAACATATCCGCCAAGCCTGTGAAGAATCCTGTCCATAAACAGCTTGCTCATTAATTTCTCTCCATTGAGAAGCTTTTCCCATTCCTCAATGTCACACAGTCCTTTAATCAGTTCCCTGACCTCTATGTTCTCACTTTCAATTAATCCCGTAACCAGCAGGCGGAAGGGTTCATTATATACGGTGTAGCTTTTTTCATGTTCCATGCGGTTCTCCTACCAATTAATTACATCAAAGTATTTATCTACAATATACCACAAATGCCGCTTGTAAACCATATTTTTGATTTACAAGTGGCATTCATACTTCACAGTCCCAGCATCTTCCTAAGAGCCTCCCCTGTCTGGTTAATATAGGCTGGATTATTCTCCCGCTTCTATAACAGATGTACCGGAAGCTCACATTTGATTCCTGATGTATAAACAGGTTCATCGTTCTTGACAGTCTTATTATTTTCAATTGTACGAGTCTTTTTAACTGCTTTAGTTGCTTTTTCCTGTTTGGCTGCTGCCTTGGTCTCATTCTTTGCAGCGTCAGCATTAACCTCCTGAGACTCTGCTGCCTTAGCAGTCTTCGTCTTAGCTGTGGTCTGCTTCTTTGGTGCAGCCACACTCTTAGCTGTTCTTTTTAAGCTTTCTGCTCCTACCGGCATATTTCTTCTACCTCCTTAGTCAGCGCTATGTACTCCATTGCACTCCTGCTTGATTTTTTATATGCGATTACAGGCTTTGAATTATCCTGTGACCATTCAATTGAGCTGTCCACGCGGATATATGATGAAAACACATGAATGTCCTCAAGTCCCGCTAACGTCTCCTTAGTCTGCTTAAAATAATTCTTGCGCTCGTCCACCTTCGTAATGGCAAGACCCGCAAGCTTAAGGTCAGGGTTGATATTACAGACCTCGTTGTAGAAATCCACCATATTAGCCAGTCCGAACAATCCCCATGGGCTTGCCTCAACGGGAATTATCAGATAGTCCGATGCGCAGAGGATATTCATGACCCAGCCGCCCAGCGTAGGAGGAGAATCAATAAGAATATAGTCATAACTGCCCTGCTCAATAATTGGAGAGAGACATTTTTTCAGGATGAACTCCCTCTGCCATTTGGTAAAAAGCTCGTATTCGATGGAACTCATAAGCGTGGATGAAGGAATAAGGTCAAGCTTATCGTAAGCTGTATTAATCACATAATCACTTAGATTTTTCTGCTCCCTTATGGCGTAATATAGGTTCTTCTCGCTTTCCGCCATTGCAAGCACCGCATCCTCGTCAAAAAAGGACAATGACAGGTTAAGCTGCATATCACCGTCAAGTAACAGAACCTTATGCCCGTTAAGAGCAAGTGCATAGCCCACATTGGCGCAGGTCGTTGACTTGCCGCTTCCACCCTTATTATTTGCAAATGCAATCACTTTAGTCATATGTTTTACCTCCATACACAGAGTTTCTGAACGTCTTAGCTTCATACATCGGTAGTGCCCCTGCAACCTTCTACAGCATGAAAAATGTCTTTGTAAATTCTATATCCGCTTCCACCTGTGACACAAGCTTCTCCACAGTATCAAACTTAATTTCCGGGCGCTCGAAATGGAACAGCTCCACTCTGATTTCACGTCCATACAGGTCTTCATCATAATCGAAAATGTGTGTCTCCACGCTTACCCGCTCCGAATCGTCCACCGTCGGGCGCACCCCAATATTGGTTATGCTGTAATGCTCATCACCATCAATAATTACCTTGGAGGCATATACACCTCGCGGCGGGAGAAGCTTTTCCTTGGGTGGGTATATATTAACCGTTGCAAAGCCCATCCCCGTTCCAAGATGTCGCCCTTCCTCAACCTTACCAATAATCATGTAAGGATATCCGAGAATAATGTTGACATTTTCCATATTTCCCTGCTGTATCTCATCACGTATCCAGGTGCTGCTAATCTCTCTCTGGGAGTAAAGCTCCTTTTCCACCACATGGACTTCATAATTGTACAGCTTCTGAGCAGCCATGAGCATATCACAGCCGCCGCTTCTGTCCTTTCCGAAATGCCAGTCAGCTCCCACTACAACGTGCGCCGCATTTAGATTGCCTGCAATCACCTTCCCGATAAAATCAAGAGGCTCCATAGCAGCAGTTTCCTCATTGAATGGATATTCCACAAGGTAATCCACTCCGGCATCCGCAAACATTCTACGTTTCTCTTCATTGGTTGTAATCTGCGTTCCATCCTTTATACCTAAAAGAAACGATGGAAGCACATCGAAGGTAAACACAGCCAGCTTTAGCCCCTGCTCCCTGGCAATCCGCACAGCAGTGTTAATAAGTGC
This sequence comes from uncultured Clostridia bacterium, assembly GCA_945836135.1. Lineage (GTDB taxonomy): Bacteria > Bacillota > Clostridia > Lachnospirales > Lachnospiraceae > CAG-882. The sequence goes on from CAMAKT010000241.1 coordinate 2,766, forward strand.
CATATGTCCCATATGTATTCCGTCAAACTTGCCGAAGGTAGCAACCGTTTTGTCTGCAATATGAAATTGTGTCACACCATTAAATATGTTCATAAATTCTGCCTCAAACTAATCTCCACTAATAAACATTTTTACCGGATAATATTCTCTGCTGCCGCAGTCCAGCTCATATATTCCATAAAACACACCGTCACAGTACATCCTTACAGGAGTGTATCTTTCGGTGCATATATCCTGACGGACGCGGTTGCCGTTCTTAATAAGCCCCCAATATCTCTCCGGTACCTCAACAGCCCTATACTCCTCAAACATTGCATCCACAGGAATTACAATATCTGCCAGCCTGTTCTCATTCCTAAGCTGCTGAATACGGTCTAATGTCATGGCATCCTCGATGTCAAATCTTCCCACTTTCGTTCTGCAAAGCTTGTCCATACAGGCTCCGCAGCCGATTTTCTCACCGATATCCCGGCATAGAGAGCGTATATAGGTTCCCTTACCACAATGCACCCGCATCTTGAAATACGGAAGTTCTATATCAAGAAGCTCTATTGAATGTATCTGCACAGTTCTTGGAGCACGCTCAATCTGCTTGCCTTCCCTGGCCAACTCATACAGGCGCTTTCCGTCCTTTTTGATTGCGGAATACATGGGCGGAATCTGTTCATACCCGCCCACAAAGGATTGCAAAATACTATCAATAAATGTCCTAAGCTGGTCCTTTTCCATTGAGATAAGCTCTTCATTAAGCTCCTCCCTCGAAGTAACAGTCCCTGTTGTATCCTCAGTATCAGTGGTAGTTCCGAGAAGTACAACTGCCTCATAGACCTTACTTCTGTCGGTAATCATATCCACCAGCTTGGTTCCCTGTCCTAAGCAGACAGGAAGAACCCCCGTCGCCGCAGGGTCAAGAGTACCTGTATGTCCTATTTTCTTCTGACCGAATATTCCCCGAAGCTTAGCGACCACATCATGGGATGTATAGCCCGCCTCTTTATAGACATTAATAATTCCGTTAT
>CAMAKT010000242.1 GCA_945836135.1 uncultured Clostridia bacterium
CGTGACAATAACGGTTTCAGACGTGACGGAAACAGACCGGAAGGCAACCGTGATAATAATGGTTTCAGACGTGACGGAAACAGACCTGATGGCAACAGACCTGACGGTAACCGTGACAACAATGGCTTCAGACGTGACGGGAACAGACCGGAGGGCAACCGTGATAACGGTTTCAGACGCGATGGAAACAGGCCTGACGGTAACAGGGCTGACGGAAACAGAGGCGGCTTCAATAAGGACAGTTCAAGACCGGATAACAGACGGCCTTCAAACGGAGGTTTTCGTGATAACAACAGAGGCAGCTTTAATAAGGACAACGATGCCAAAGGCGGAATGGGAGATGCAAGAGAGGTTCGCGAGGCTAAGGAGCAGAGAAGCCGTGAACGAGAGAATCGCTTAAATGACCGCAACAAGTACGATCGTGAGGATAAGAAGGAAAATACCAAGGGGCTTGAGAAGACAGTTAAGAACAACAAGCCGGCAGCAAAGCCACAGGAGGAAGAGGAGACAATCAAGACACTTGTTCTTCCTGATGTACTTACCATTAAGGAGCTGGCTGAGAAGATGAAGCTGCAGCCGGCAGCAGTGGTTAAGACCTTGTTCTTAAAGGGTACAATTGTAACAGTTAATCAGGAGATTAACTTTGACACCGCTGAGGAGATTGCACTGGAATTTAACTGTATCTGTGAACATGAGGTTAAGGTGGATGTGATTGCAGAGCTGCTCAAGGAAGAGGAAGAAGATCCTAGCACACTTGTTCCGAGACCACCTGTTGTATGTGTTATGGGTCATGTTGACCATGGTAAGACCTCTCTTCTGGATGCAATCCGTTCCACCAATGTTACATCAAGGGAAGCAGGCGGAATTACACAGCATATAGGTGCGTACACCGTAGAAATCAACGGACAGCAGATTACTTTCCTTGATACACCGGGACATGAGGCATTTACCGCCATGAGAATGCGTGGAGCACAGTCAACGGATATTGCTATTCTGGTTGTTGCAGCAGACGATGGTGTAATGCCACAGACCGTAGAAGCAATCAACCATGCAAAGGCTGCCAACATAGACATTATTGTTGCAGTTAACAAGATTGATAAGCCGAATGCCAATGTGGAGAAGGTTAAGCAGGAGCTTGTTGAATACGGACTTGTAGCAGAAGACTGGGGCGGAGACACAATATTTGCACCTGTTTCTGCACATACTAAGGAGGGTATCGATAACCTTCTTGAGATGATTCTTCTTACCGCAGAGATGAGAGAGCTTAAAGCAAATCCTAACCGCCGTGCAAGAGGTCTTGTCATTGAGGCACAGCTAGATAAGGGCAGAGGTCCTGTTGCAACCTTGCTTGTGCAGAAGGGAACACTTCATGTGGGAGATGCAGTGGCAGCAGGTTCATGTTTTGGTAAGATCAGAGCTATGATTGATGACAAGGGACGCAAGATTAAGGAGGCAGGACCGGCAACACCTGTTGAGATATTAGGACTTAACGATGTACCGGGTGCCGGTGAGATATTCGTATCTCCGGCTTCCGAGAAGGAAGCAAGAACCTTCGCAGAAACCTTTATCCGTGAGGGCAGGGTTAAGCTTCTTGATGACACCAAGAGCAAGCTTTCCCTTGATGACCTTTTCTCACAGATTAAGGCAGGTAATGTTAAGGAGCTTGGACTTATTGTCAAGGCTGATGTACAGGGCTCCGTTGAAGCTGTTAAGCAGAGTCTCCTTAAGCTTTCCAATGAAGAGGTTGTCATTAAGATTGTTCACGCAGGTGTAGGTGCAATCAATGAGTCCGACGTGACACTGGCATCCGCATCAAATGCAATTATTATCGGCTTCAATGTTCGTCCTGACAATATGGCGAGAGAGATTGCTGACCGTGAAAAGGTTGATGTAAGGCTGTACAGGGTTATTTATCAGGCAATCGAAGATATTGAGGCAGCCATGAAGGGAATGCTTGACCCTATTTATGAGGAGAAGATTATAGGTCATGCCGAGATTCGCCAGACTTATAAGGCATCCGGTGTAGGTACTATTGCAGGTTCCTATGTACTTGATGGTATGATTACAAAAGCATCCAAGGTGCGCGTAACAAGAGATGGGGAGCAGATTTACGAAGGCCCGCTTGCATCCTTGAAGCGTTTCAAGGACGATGTCAAGGAAGTCAAGGCAGGTTACGAGTGCGGTATTGTACTTGAGAAGTTTAACGATATCAAGGAACTTGACCAGATTGAAGCTTATATTATGGTAGAAGTACCTAGATAGATTTAATTAATAAGCCGGGGCAGTAGCTTGTCCCGGCTAATTGCAAAATTTTAGAATGGAGCATATTATGCGTAAAAACAGTATTAAAAACGCCAGAATTAATGGTGAGGTTCAAAAGGAATTAAGCAATATTATCCGCAATGAACTTAAGAATCCTAACATCAGCCCGCTTACTTCGGTGGTGGCGGTGGAGGTTACGCCTGACCTTAAGCAGTGTAAGGCATATATCAGCGTATATGGAGACGAAGCGGCACAGAGCGCAACAATTGCGGGACTTAAGAGTGCGGAAGGTTTTATACGAAGCCAGCTTGCCAGGACAGTCAATCTGCGCAACACTCCGGAGATTCATTTTATTCTTGACCAGTCCATCGAATATGGCGTAAAGATGTCAAAGATAATAGATGAGGTTAATAAGGAGACTCACGAATGATAACAGTTGATGAAATACTTAAGGGTGTTAAGTCGGCAGGCATCACCGGTCACATCAGACCGGATGGTGACTGCACCGGAAGTACCCTTGGTCTGTATAATTACATACGGGAAAATATGCCACAGATAGAAGTTGACCTCTATTTACAGCCTATTATGGATGAATTTCGATTTCTGAAGAACAGCGATGCAATTTCCGATAAGGTTGATGACAGTAAGGTGTATGATGTGTTCTTTGTGCTGGACTGTGCAGCCTATGACCGCTTTGAGGATTTCAGGGTATATTTTGATAATGCGAAAAAGACGGTGGTTATTGACCATCATGTAAGTGGTCAGGAGATAGGCGATGTCAACTTGATTAAGCCTGAACTGTCATCCTGCAGCGAACTTCTATATGAAACCCTTGACCCTGAGAAAATATCCAAGAATGTTGCGGAATGCCTGTACCTTGGGATAATTCATGATACCGGAGTATTCAAGTATCAGGCAGTTACTTCGAGAACCATGCAGATTGCCGGGGCTCTCATGGATAAGGGGATTAATTTCACATGTATAATTGATGACACCTTCTATATGAGAACCTACCGTCAGAGCCAGATGTTAGGAAAGGCACTGCTTGAAAGTGTGCTGTTCTGTGACGGAAAGTGTATTTTCACAATAATTTCCAAGCAGGATATGGATTTCTACGGAGTGACAAGCAAGGATCTTGGTGGTGTGGTTGAGCAACTTCGCCTAAATGACAGTGTTGAAGTGGCTATATTTATATATGAATCAGAAAAAGGTGACTATAAAGTAAGCCTGCGCTCCAAGAACATTGTGGATGTGAGCAGGATTGCAAAAAGATTCGGCGGCGGCGGACATATCCGGGCAGCAGGCTTCAATATGGAAGCGACGAATCCAAGAGACATAGTAAACAATATCGGTGCATTGGTTGAACAGCAGCTTATGCAGTGACGGAGGAAGCTTTGTATAACGGAATTATTAATGTCTATAAAGAGGCGGGCTATACATCCCATGATGTGGT
>CAMAKT010000243.1 GCA_945836135.1 uncultured Clostridia bacterium
AACCCCGGTTTCCGCCGTGAGAGGGCGGCGTCTTAACCGCTTGACCATCGAGCCATCTGTAAACATATAAGCACTCAATAAATAATAAGCAGCTCGACGGGGAATCGAACCCCGGTTTCCGCCGTGAGAGGGCGGCGTCTTAACCGCTTGACCATCGAGCCACAGTGAGTACTTTCCTAATATACTATATCCACCTAAAAAAAGCAAGTATTTTTTCGTTTTTTGTAAAAGTTGTGCAATTTGCATATATTTTATATATTTTTCGCACAACTCAACATAACAGTTCAGCCACAGGTGCCTTTGCGAATGGCGCAGGCTGAACTGTTATGTTTTAATTTACATCATGTCAAACAGCGACAACTGATTGCTCTGCGGAAGGTCATCGAGAATACCCAAATCACTCATCAGTGCAACAACCGTCTTGGAAGCCTTGGTTCTTGTCTGGAAATCATCCTTTGAAAGGAATTTTCCCTGCTCCGCTGCATTCATTATAAGCTCCGCTGCTACATCTCCAAGTCCGTCAATGGAATTAAACGGAGGAAGCAGCTTGCCGTCCACAATCTGGAAATTGCGGGAATGGGATTTGTACAAATCAATCGGCAGGAACTCAAAACCACGGGCATACATTTCCTGAACCAGCCTCATGTCCTTAAGGGTGTCCTCCTCCTTCTTGGATAAACTGTCACTGCGTTTCTTATAATCCGCAATATAATAATTAAGCTTATCCTTGCCCATACACATCAGCTCATAGGAAAACGCCGTAGCTCTGATGCTGAAATATGCCGCATAGTATGCAAGGGGATAAAATACCTTACAGTATGCGATGCGCCATGCCATCATAACGTAGGCAGCCGCGTGGGCCTTCGGGAACATGTACTTAATCTTAAGACAAGACTCAATGTACCACTGAGGAACATCATGCTCTAGCATTTGCTCAGGCCAGCCATCCTTAAGCCCCTTTCCCTTTCTTACGCTCTCCATTATGGTAAACGACAGCTCCTTATCCATTCCCTTGCTAATCAGATAAATCATAATATCATCACGACAGCAGATTGCGGTGGAAATGGTGGCTGTTCCGTTCATAATCAAGGTCTGGGCGTTGCCAAGCCACACATCCGTGCCATGGGAAAGACCGGATATTCTGACCAAATCGGCAAAACATGTTGGCTTGGCATCAATAACCATCTGCATGGCAAAATCTGTGCCGAACTCCGGTATACCAAGGGCTCCAAGCTTCGTTCCGCCTATATCATCCGGTGTAATTCCCAGAGCCGATGTGTTCTGGAACAGGCTCATTACCTCCGGCGAATCAAGCGGAATGGTCTTAGGGTCAATTCCCGTAAGGTCCTGAAGCATACGAATCATGGTCGGATCATCGTGCCCGAGAATATCAAGCTTCAGCAGATTGTGGTCAATACTGTGATAATCAAAATGCGTTGTGACTATATTGGTTGTCATATCATTAGCCGGATGCTGGATAGGTGTAAAGGTATGAATCTCTTCCCCCAGCGGAAGCACGATAATACCGCCCGGATGCTGTCCGGTAGAACGTCTTATTCCGGTACATCCTTCCGAAATTCGGACAATCTCGCTGTCTCTCTTGGTAATACCTCTCTCTTCAAAATACTTTCGCACATAACCGTAGGCAGTCTTATCTGCCACGGTGCCTACAGTACCCGCCTTAAAGGTCTGCCCCTTTCCGAAAATAACCTCAGTATAGGAATGAGCCTTGGATTGATACTCACCGGAGAAATTAAGGTCAATATCAGGCTCCTTGTTTCCCTTAAATCCTAAGAATGTCTCAAACGGTATATCAAAACCCTGCTTGGTAAGGGGTTCACCACATACAGGACAGATTTTGTCAGGCATATCGCAGCCTGCACCGCCCGAGAATTTTTTCACTTCCTCGGAGTCGAAATCACAATAGTAGCATTTCCTGCAAAGGTAATGAGGCGGCAGCGGATTAACCTCCGTAATACCTGCCATGGTCGCTGCAAGAGATGAACCTACGGAGCCTCTTGAACCTACCAGATATCCGTCCTCATTGGACTTCCACACCAGCTTCTGTGCAATAATGTACATAACCGAGTAGCCGTTGCTGATGATTGAATTCAGTTCTCTTTCAAGGCGCTCCACCACGATCTGTGGCAGGTCCTTTCCATACATTTCATGTGCTGTTGTATAGCATATTTCCCTTAAGGTTGCATCTGAATTCTCAATGACCGGAGGACATTTGTCCGGGCGCACAGGTGAAATCTTCTCACACATATCCGCAATGAGGTTGGTGTTCTTCACTACAACCTCATAGGCTTTATCATTCCCCAGATACTGGAATTCCTCTAACATTTCGTCCGTAGTATGAAGATACAGAGGAGCCTGATGGTCAGCATCCTCAAAGCCCTGCCCTGCCATGATAATTCTACGGTATACCTCGTCCTCAGGATTAAGAAAATGCACGTCACATGTAGCCACAACAGGCTTACCGAACTGCTCTCCCAGTGCTACAATTCTCTTATTAATGTTGATTAGGTCTTCCTTTGATGAAACCCATATATCCTCAGCATCAATCATAAAATTGTTATTTCCAAGGGGCTGAATTTCCAGATAGTCATAAAATTCAACCAGCCTTGCTATATCCTGGTCGGATTTGTTGTCCAGAATAGCCCGGTACAGTTCCCCTGCTTCACAGGCAGAGCCGAGAATCAGTCCTTCTCTGTGCTTTAAAAGCTCGCTCTTAGGCACCCTCGGTCTTCTGTTAAAGTACTGAAGATGAGCCATGGAAGTAAGTCTGTACAGGTTGGTACGTCCTATATCATTCTTAGCCAGAATAATCGCATGATATGAAGGAAGCTTCTTGACGATATTTTCCCTTGCCTCGGAAAGACTCTCCACCTCGTCAAGATTATTTATTCCCCTCTCCTCCATCATATCAATGAACTTCATGAAAATGCCTGCACAACAGTCGGCATCGTCAACAGCACGATGATGATTCTCAAGGGAAACTCCCACCGCCTTGGCGACAGTATCAAGCTTATACCTGTTAAGCTGAGGCAGAAGCACACGGGCAAGTGCCACCGTATCCACAACGGTGTATTCCTTGTCCACACCCATAACCTGCTTTGCCTTTTCCTTGATAAAACCTGAATCAAAGTCGGCATTGTGGGCCACCAGCACCGCTCCCTCACAGAAATCTATGAATCGCGGCAGCACCTGTTCAATAGTCTCTGCGTCTATAACCATGGAATCATTGATTCCCGTCAGCTTCTCAATTCTGAAAGGAATAGGAATCTCCGGGTTAATAAAGCAGGAAAAACTGTCAATCCTTTTGCGCTCCTTATATTTGACAGCGCCAATCTCAATAATCTTGTCATGTTCCGATGAAAAACCCGTGGTTTCCAAGTCAAATACAACATATGTATCATCGAAGGACTGTCCTTTAGGGTCCTCAATGAGAGACTTAAGGTCATCCACCAGATAAGCCTCAACTCCGTATATTACCTTGAAATCCTTGAGCTTTTCCACGGTATGGTTAGCGTCCGGAAAGGCCTGGCATACACCGTGGTCCGTAATAGCTATGGCAGGCATTCCCCACTTAGCCGCCTGCTTAATAATGTCGGACACCTCAGACACGCCATCCATATCGCTCATCTTGGTGTGACAGTGAAGTTCAACACGTTTTACCTCGGCATTGTCCTTCCTCTTTACCGTAAA
>CAMAKT010000244.1 GCA_945836135.1 uncultured Clostridia bacterium
CCGCCCATTCCGCCGCCGAACATACCGCCTTCACTACCGTAAATTATGCTGTCCATTGTGACTGTGTTGCTTGCAGTTCCTGCCGTTACGGTATATGTGCTGCCTGTGGTAATTTCAGGACAGCTAATGACCACTGAACTGTAGGTTTTGCCGGACTGCCATGACAGGATTTCATTTCCACTACTGTCAGCAAGGCTTATTGTGCTGCCCGCAACCTGAGTTGAAAAAGTGAGCAGTATTGAGCCCTGTGTGGACTGTGAGCCCATGTTCTGTGCCATCTGTGAAGCCCCGGCAGCCACCAGAATGCCTCCGGTGATAACACCGTCGCTTGTGTAGTCCAGAGCACCGTTTCCACCGTCTTCAGGACCGGAGACATAGACCTCACCACCGGATATATATAAATCTCCGTTGGAATCAATACCGTCACCCCGGGCATCTATATTTATTATGCCTCCGGATATATATATGTGGGCGTCGGCATTGGCCTCAAAGCTGTCACCACCTCTACCGCCGAATCCGCCGAAGCCTCCAAAACCACCAAAGCCGCTCTGGTCATTGCCCCCTGCCGCATTAATTCCGTCGTCAGAGGATACAATGTTAATCTCACCGCCGGCTATGGTAATGCATAAGCCCTCCAAGCCTTCATAGCTGTCTGTAATGGTTATATTTCCTCCGACAATTGTCAAATCGGAATCCGCATGGAAACCATCATCCCCGGTTGATATCGTGTAAGTGCCTCCGTTTACCGTAATACTTGAGTTACTGTGAACGGAATCATCCGTTGACGCTATAGTATATATGCCGTCATTAACAAGCATATCTCCTGTGGCTTTCAAAGCCTTGGCAACACATTCAATAATATAGGTACCGTTCTCAAGCTGCATATATCCACTTGCGCTTAATCCATCGTCCTCTGCACTGATGTCAAAGCTTCCGTCCGCAACATAGATAAAGCCCAGCGAAGTATCGTCCTCATTTTCCGAATGTATACCATCCTTGCCGGATACTATTGTAAAGCTACCATCTGCAATACGAATGCTGTCATTTGCCGAAAAGCCGTGCTTTGCCGCAGCTATGTTATATGTGCCCCCGGTGATTACAAGGTCATCCTTGGATACAATGCCATGACCTGCGGCTGCATTTATACTTAGGGAACCGGTTCCGTTTAAGGTAAGATCCTCCTTGGAAAAAATAACCGCGTCAATGTTATTGTCATCAATAGCCACGTATTCACCGCCGTTTGAAAGCGTGTTTTCCGAATTGGCTGCAAGCGTAATGAATACCTTGTCGGCCGAGCACACATATATGGCTGCCGAGGCAGAACTGCTTATATTGGCATTGTCAAGAACAAGCTGTATTTTTGCGCTGTCATCAGCATTTACTATAATCATGCCGTCGGACAAGGTGCCGGAAATGATGTACGTTCCTTCCACACTGATTATAGCCGAAGTGCCATCAATCTGTACCGTATCCGAGCTGCTCTTAATACTGTCACCATCAAGCTCAATAAGTACACTGCTGCTCTCATCATAGCCTACCTCCTTGTCGCGGCTGGTAAACATATCCTCGATTTCTATAAGAGATGTCGTTCCCGTCAGTATACCGGAACTGTCCGAAGCCGAAGAGCCGCCGGATGTTCCCCCTCCGTTGGAGGCGGTTGTACCATTGGAATTTTCAATTCCATTGGAATCTCCGGTTTCATTAGAGTCTGAACTGCTGTTGTTGCAGCCTGTCATCATAACGGTTGTCATTAAAAAAAATGTGACTACTATAATCGATATTATTTTTGTTTTCCTGACCTTTTTGATAATTTTATCCATACTTAATCTTCCTTTCCGAAGCCTGCATTTAAAGGACGAGAGCATTGCCGCTTTCCTGCTTGGACACGGTTATCTCCAGATTTCCGTTCCTCACACGAAGCTTGTCGATGAATTCCTTCTCCGAGGCATTCTTTAAAAGCGTGATATTATATGTAAGTCTGAACATGCTTCCCATATTTGTTGTCTTTACCTGCACAAGTTCCCATGAAGAACTATAATCCTTAAAGATTTCTTCAAACACATCACTGTAATCCAAATCCTCCGGTATTGTAATGTGGATGGTCTTATAAAGTGAATCTTTATTTCCTGTCTTGAAATCAATATGGCTGTAAAGCATATATATTATTCCCATTATTACCGTAAAAAGAATTGCGTATCCAAGATAGCCCATGCCTGCTATCAGTCCCGCTGCCATGGCAATGAAAATTGCGCCGATTTCCTTGGCTGTTCCCGGCACCGAACGAAATCTTACAAGGGAAAAGGCCCCTGCCACCGCAACTCCGGCGCCCACATTACCATTTACCATCATGATTACCATACATACCGTCGCCGGAAGCAGCGCCAGCGTCACCACGAAACTTCTCGAACAGCGGGTCTTGTACATATACACACCGGCCAATATAAGTCCGGTCAGAAGCGCTGCACCTATACACAGGAAAAAGTCCGAAACAGAAATTACACTTGTCAATGAAGTATCAAAAATCCCTTTAAATAAATTGTTAAGCATATAAAATTCCTCCGATATAATTATGATTTTTATTGTCTTTGTTAAGCATCATGTCCTTGTATGCCGCCCCGTACTTTGAAAACGAGGTCTTATATATTTTCTGCTCTGTAAGGAAGTTGGTCATCCACAATGGTATTCCGCCGGGAGTCTTGATTTCCATAAGCACCATACCCTTATCCATTAACGGGCTGCCATAGACCGGCTTGCCAAGTGACAGCTCATCTTCCCTATAAAGTATGTTTTCGTCAAATGTCACACGAAAATCACTCCCGTCAAGAGAATAATAAGCCTCTCTTTCATAGCTTAGGAAAACCGCAGGCTGTATTGTCCCGTAGTAGCTGCAGAAGTAATTGATTTCATCAGCAATCTGCGAATGCACCGGCAGGTCTTTATGACCACAGAGGCATTCCATCGTCTTGTTAAGCGGCAGTGTGAGCCTCCTCTTGTACACCACGGAATCATATTTTTTCTTAAGCTCTATGAAGACCTCGTCCTCCGGCCCGGCGCATTTGTAGCTTCTTACCCTGAGCTTTTCCTTATAGGGAGGTCCCTCAATGGAGTGACGCGCCAGTCTGAAATTATCCGTATCAAAATATATATTCCTGATAGTGGTATGCCCATACTGGTCAAGCCTCATATAAGAGTTCATTATCTTTAAAAGCATTTCTCTCTGTTCATTTGTAAGCAGATACTTAAGCTCGTATCTTTTAAAAACAGTCTGAACCTTCATATTTATCCCTCATTTCCGCGCTATTTTTTTGCGCATTGTCTCATCTCTTGAATACGAGTTTAAATGCCGAACCCTAAATCAACTTAAAATTTATTTAAATTTTTTGTAAAATGCAAAACTTTCTGCTACAATAAAATTATCGTTTACGCGTTACTACGAGCGGTGCGCAGACAGGGCGGAATACAGCCGTGGGGAGCTTGCTCACCAAAGGCTGTGTTACGGACTGGATGCATAGCGCGACAGCGCGATATGAGCATGAAGCGCAGCGGAATGCGAATAGCACCGCGAAGCATCAGCCCGGACGCGAAAGAGCAAAATGCCCATTTATACCCCGAATGTACGGCAAAGCTTACTTTTAATAGCCGGAACGGGGTATAGGAGCGAAAATATGCCATCTATACCCCGCATGTACAGCATAGCTCTCTTTTTTA
>CAMAKT010000245.1 GCA_945836135.1 uncultured Clostridia bacterium
ATATGAAGGGTATCGTACCGGAATCTCAGGATGAAGGAAAGACTATTGCGTTCTATAGTACATCTTCGGTGGAGGATAAGGACAGCAGACAGGAAATACTTGAACCGATGAAGGAGAAGGATGAATACATAACGGGATGGCTTGTATGCACCGAAGGACCTGACAAGGGAACTGATTACAGAATTTATCACGGTCAGAATTTTGTAGGAAGGGATTTTTCCATGGATATTGTCATACGCAATGATAATAAGGTAAGCAGAATTAAGCATTGCTGCATTGCGCATGATAAGAAGTCGAATAGAACTTTTCTTGTACCTGAGAATGGAAGTCTTGTAGAGTACAACGGTGCAATACTTGCTTCTGCGGTAGAACTTAGTAACTATGATACATTCAGCCTAGGTGACAGTACCATGACATATGTTGCTTTCTGTGAAGGAGGACGAAGATGGACAGAAGATTAGTAAAGACAATAAAAAGAGGTACTGTAGGGTTGGCTGTGCTTTTAATGACAGGTCTGTTTTTAATGTTTTGTCGTGTGCTTGTATATGCTGATGATAGTGGGGAGCAGGAGACAGAAGGTCTGGTTATCGAATCTGCGCAGGCTGCATTGCCTGAAATAACAGCGTATATACGCAATGATTATCAGATTGGCGTGACGGATATCTCTGCCACTTTAGATGGTCGTGAGCTTGTTGTTGGAAATGTCGATTTTTTTGAAAATAAAAATCAGGGAGTTACATACTATGTTTTACTTGATGTGTCGGCATCTTTTTCGGCATCATATTTTAGAGCATTACAGAACAGTCTTGTTACATTCCGCAATAGTTTATCGGATAAGGACAAGCTTGTACTTATAACCTTTGGCTCATCGGTGCAGACTGTATTGGACGGAGAGGAGACACCGGAGGAGGCACAGGAGGCAATAATGGCGTTGTCTAATGGCGACAATGATACCTTCTTTTACGAGGCTCTTTTACAGGCGGCAGAGGAGACGGACAAGAATACTGTCAATTCCCGTGAGGTAATCATGATGATTTCCGACGGAGGTGATGACCACAATGCGGGAAAGGCAAATGCGCAGGAGGCAATCAGTGCGCTTAATAAGAGAAATATTCCGGTATATGGATATGCAGCGGGGGCTAACCAGAATAACATGCAGTCTTTCAAGGAGCTTGCCGATGCATGCGGAGGAATTGTTACGGAATTTACCTCTCAGGAAACGGATAAGATTTTTTCCAATTTTACACGTATGCTCAAGGAAATGCAGGTTGTAACACTGCTTGCAGACAGCAATATAGTCAGCAATAAGACGGAAAAATTACAGATAACAATACTGTCGGACGGAAGTAATGCTGACAGGGAGGTATTGATAACAGAGCATATTCCTGATGAAATTTCACCTGAAATAATTGCAGTGAGGCAGTACGGAGAGAATGAGCTGATAGTCAATTTTTCGGAGCCTGTAAGTGGTGCGGACATAGCTACGGCTTATACGATTACCTGCGATGGTGTTATTCTGGATGTAATGACAGCAGAGTATAATCCTTATGATTATTCAGCTATTATTGGCTTTAATAATGTATTGGATTCCGGTGAATATGTAATTGAGGTAAGAGCAGTAACTGATATCTCCATGGAATGTAATCCTGTGATGGAGAGCTTTACAAAAGTGATTTCAAATGCAAACAGACAGGATGAACAGGAAAGTACTACAGAAGAGAATACGGAAACCATGGAGGAGAATACGGAACAAACCAGTGTGGAAGAACAGACTGGTGATGACGATGAGACGGGTTTTTGGGATGAATATGGGCGTTTCATAATAATTGGAGTAATTCTATTGGTTCTTCTTGCTGCCGGAGGTATTACCTATGCAGTAATAAGCAAAAGACATGCTGAGAAGAAAATGGAGGAGGCACGACATCGTGTAGAAAAGAGCTTACCAAATACTCAATCTAACTTAAAACAGAGCGAAATTCAGAGCCGTAACAAGACAGTACAGCTTAAGATGGAGCCGGGAAGAAAGATTATTTTTGAGATACTCAACGTTGAGGCAGGGGAAAACAGCAGGGTCGAAGCTGAACTTAACAAATCCATGATTGTTGGAAGGGCAGACATATGTGATGTGTCTATTAAAGACAAGAGAATCAGTAGACAGCATTTTGCATTGGAGGATAAGGATGGAGTAATCTATATCCGTGATTTACAGACAACAAACGGAACAAGTGTCAATGGTGTAATGCTAAAAGGAGTTAAGCAGCTTAATAATAATGATATTATTTCAGCGGGTTCCGTCAAGTTAAGAATACGATGGTAGGGGGGATGGATTGTGGAGGAAAGCACGTTTTCGCTCAGGAGCGGGACAATGGTGAGCGGTGACCGTTATTGTATTGAATCACTTATAGGTGCAGGAGGTTTTGGAATTACATATAAAGCATTTGACAGGAACCGTAATAAAGTGTGTGCAATAAAGGAGTATGTACCTTTAGGATTGTGCAGCAGATTGTCAGATGGAAGTCTGCTACCGATGAGCGGAGAGAAGGAGGAGTTCTATTCCCATGGTAAGCGGCGTTTTATTGAAGAGGCACAATGCCTTATGACTCTCAGGGATATTCCAAACATTGTCCGTGTTCATGATTGCTTTGAGGAGCGAGGGACAGCTTATTATGTAATGGAATATCTTAAGGGGTGTGATGTAAAACATCTGATGCGCAGAATGCCGGGGGGAAAGTTCTGCGTAGAGGATGCGGTAAATATTATAGAGATAGCAGCCGTTTCCCTGCAGCAGATTCATGCCACAAAGCGAATGCTTCATAGGGATATAAGCCCTGACAATATTTTTTTCTGCGATGATGGTGCGGTATATCTGATTGACTTCGGAAGTGCAAAACATATTTGTCAACAGCAGGATCAGAACTTTTCGGTAGTGCTTAAACCGGGCTTTGCGCCCATAGAACAGTATTCCAGAAAAGGCGCACAGGGGCCGTATACAGATGTATATGCACTGGCAGGAACACTTTACTATATGCTGACAGGAATTATGGTGCCGTCGGCGACAGACAGAGTGAACGGAAAAGGCTATGAGCCGGCATATCAGGTTTGTCCTGATATACCAAAAAGTCTGTCAGATACCATTGATAAAGCTCTTGAACTTGATTACAAGCAGAGGCTTCAGACTGCATATGAATTTGCCCAGGGAGTAACAAGATACAGGCGTGAAACAGAAGAGGTGCATATTCATAACTCAGTGGATGAGGCTGCAGCAACGAATGATAAGCAGGAAAATACAATCAGTATATACAGCCAAGGCATAGCTGAACAGAGACAGAGAAGGATAGGAGATATTAAGGGAGTATCCAACGAAATAATTGCACGCAAACCGAAACCTTATGTGGAGATTGCAAACAGTGAATTTTCAGGAAAGCGATGGGTGATTCCTCTGCAAACAGAACTGATTATCGGACGCTCTTCGTCTGTAAGTAATCTTGTGGTGCCTTCATTTGCAGCTGTATCAAAGGAGCATTGTCATATTATGTTTGACGAGAAGGAGGATTGCTTCTTTGTATGTGACGTATCGAACAACGGAACAACAACTGAGCAACAGGTATGCCCTAAGGGACAATGGGTTCCGGTTAGAAACCAGCATTTTATCATTCTTGCAGCGGTATGTTGTTTAAAGATAGGGGTGGATTATGA
>CAMAKT010000246.1 GCA_945836135.1 uncultured Clostridia bacterium
CATACTGCCCTCTATCGGACCCTTCTGACTGTTTTTAACATTGTACAGACTTTGTTACTTTTCGGTGCACTTATGTACATTGTATATATTTTTGCAAAACCATCCGGCAACATTGACCATACACAACTCCTGATTCCATTATTTTTTGTGGGTGGTTTTATATTCCATCTTTTTTGGGAAGCAAAAGCCCAGTATGCCCTGCCATACTTTACCACACTGATTCCGCTTGCAGTAATTGGCTTTAAAAAGTTTATATATGAAGTATATTCCATCATTGTACATAAAGGTAAGCTACTGTCACCTGCTACAATATCCTTTGTGATAATACTAATAATCGTGCTACTGATTTATGTGCTTCCATTATCAATCAATGATGAACTGTTCAAAATAATTGAAAATGCAGAAATATACTATTCATCTGAATTTTAGTATATGGTCGGAAGATGTATATATCACAAATCCGTCTCTTCATATCTTAATCCCTGTATTCCTTCCACAAGCTCTGCTACTGTGTCAAGGTATCTGTCCGCTGATTTAAGTTCATCCTTAATCGGTGTGTAGGTAAAATACGGAACCGCCTCCACCTTGAAATGCACTCTTCCGTCATATTTCTTAATAAAATCCGGAATCTTATTAACATCCACCCTTGCCTGCGGGAACATCCGTATGATAATCCGGTCTGCATTACCCTTGATTTCGATTATGTCCGCACTATGGGCGTTGGACTTGATATAGGCTATGCGCATAAGATTTATGGCAGTGCGCGGCATATCGCCAAAGCGGTCCGTCAGCTCATCCTGCATATCCACCAGTTCATCCTTGGTGGCAATGGCAGCAATACGCTTGTAGACATCAAGCTTCTGTGCCTCGCTCTTAATATATGACGCCGGAATATAAGCATCCACCGGAATGTCCACATTGGTCTCAAATTCATCCTCAATTTTCTTGTAGCCACGAAGTGTAAGCACTGCTTCATTTAACATCTTGCAGTACAAATCATAGCCCACCGCCGCCATGTGCCCGTGCTGCTCAGCTCCTAACACATTGCCCGCGCCTCGGATTTCAAGATCCTTCATTGCAATCTTAAAACCACTTCCAAGCTCGGTAAATTCCCTGATAGCGGATAATCTCTTCTCCGCCTCTTCCCTAAGCAGTCTGTCACGTTTGTACAGCAAAAAGGCATAGGCGGTGCGGTTGGAACGTCCCACACGCCCGCGAAGCTGGTATAGCTGTGACAGACCGAAGCGGTCAGCATCATGAATTATTATTGTATTTGTGTTTGGAATATCAAGACCTGTCTCAATGATTGTCGTTGATACAAGCACATCAATATCGCCGTTTACGAAATCAAACATTATGCGCTCAAGCTGTCTCTCCGGCATCTGCCCATGGGCAAAGGCCACATTGGCATCCGGCACCAGCATGGATATCTTTGCTGCCACATCCTCAATACCCTTTACCATATTGAACACATAGTACACCTGTCCGCCACGGGACAATTCACGAATTATGGCCTCGCGAATCAGCTCCTCGTCATATTCCGTGACAAAGGTCTGAATCGGCATACGGTCAACCGGAGCCTCCGTCAGCACGCTCATATCACGTATACCCACAAGGCTCATATGAAGTGTTCTCGGAATCGGTGTGGCTGACAGCGTCAGAACGTCAAGGTCTGCCTTGAGCTGCTTGATTTTTTCCTTGTGTGTTACGCCGAAGCGCTGCTCCTCGTCAATGATAAGCAGACCCAAATCCTTAAACTGTACATCCTTGGACAACACTCTGTGAGTTCCTATTACTATATCCACAAGTCCTTTTTTCAAATCATTCAAGGTGTTCTTTATCTGGGCAGGTGTGCAGAAACGGCTTAGAAGCTCCACCCTCACGCCGAAGGACTGCATTCTCTGCACAAAACTGTTATAGTGCTGCTGTGCTAAGATAGTAGTCGGGACCAGATATACCACCTGCTTGCCATCCTGAACCGCCTTAAAAGCCGCCCGCATTGCCACCTCTGTCTTGCCAAAGCCGACGTCGCCGCAGAGCAGTCTGTCCATAATTTTGCCGCTCTCCATATCCTGCTTGGTCTCTGCAATGGCTGTGAGCTGGTCATTGGTCTCCTCATAAGGGAACAACTCCTCAAACTCCCTCTGCCATACCGTATCCGGTGAAAATTGGTAGCCCTGCCGGTTCTGTCTTATGGCGTACAGCTCCACAAGCTCCTTGGCAATCTGTGCCACCGCAGTCTTGACCTTCGCCTTGGTCTTTGACCACTCCTGGGTTCCTAATTTGTTTAACTTTGGTTTATGTCCGTCAGGACCGGAGAACTTCTGGATGCTGTCAAGCTGTGTGGCAAGCACATACAGATTTCCGCCGTCACTGTACTCAATCTTAATGTAGTCCTTCTCGACCTTATCCACCACGACCTTTTCAATTCCGCGGTAGATGCCCATTCCGTGATTTTCGTGTACAACATAGTCACCTATTGACAGCTCGGCAAAATCCGATACAGCCTTGCCCTCATAGGTTTTCGTCTTAGCCTTGTGTTTTTTCTTCTCCTGGGTGAATATATCGCTCTCGGCAATAAAAACAAGCTTAATCTGCGGGTATTCAAAGCCCTTTGCCATATTGCCGTATACGGTCATTACCTCTCCCGGCAGAAGTTCCCTGTCATATTTGTCGGTAAAAAATGCATTGATGTCGTTATCCCTCAGGTCTGCCGCCAGTCTCTCCGCCCTTATTCTCGACGAGGACACAAGTATGGTAACATAACCCTCCTTCTTATAGCGACGCACATCCGATGTCAGCGTCTCGAAGCTGTTATTATATGAGCTGATACCCTTTGCTCCGATATCGTACCTGCCGGTCTGCCCCAGTCCCTCTGCCTTGCTGTCAAGGACAGCGAGAGCAAGGACTCTTCCCTTAAGAAGATGGCTGTATACCCGGGCTGCATCATACAGGACATTGGTCTGCTCCGGCAGTATATCACCCTTCTCAAGACGGTGGGACATGCTTTCTTTAAACTCATACTGAACGGCCTTAAGTCTCTCCGCCACACGTCCCGGCTCATCTACCACATAGACGGTCTTATCCAAATCAAAATATTCAAGGAAGGATACTGTCTGCTTCGCCATATAGCCGATATAGCTTTCCACGCCCATCGAACCATTGACGCCCTCCGGGTCAAGCATAAGTCTCTCTTCCAGCTCCGCATACTTGTTCCGTATGCGGGCCGCCTCCGTAAACCTCTTCTGTGCGGTAAAAGTATCAGCCTGCCTTTCGGTGTCTGCTTTTATTCGCCGCAGCGCCGCCAGAATATCCTCCGCCGAAAATATAAGCTCCGTGGCAGGATATATTGTAACCTCCTCCACATTCTCAATGGAACGCTGGCTCGCTGCATCATAGCTTCTGATGGAATCAATCTCGTCCCCCCATAGCTCTATTCGGTACGGCGTCTCCTCGGTAAAAGGGAAAATGTCAATAATTCCGCCTCTCACAGCGAACTGTCCGCTGCTCTCAGCCTGAGCGCAGCGCTCATAGCCGAGCTTTACCAGCTTTTTCTCATAATCGGTTAAGCTTACCTCGTCTCCCACAGTCATGGTCATAATATTCTGCTTAATATAGTCAAGCGGGAGCAGCTTATCCATGCAGCCGTCGAT
>CAMAKT010000247.1 GCA_945836135.1 uncultured Clostridia bacterium
GATGACATTGATTCCGATGACTCAGAATATTCGGATGACATTGATACGGATACAGAAGCTGATTCAGAGCAGGATAAGAAGAAGCGTCGCAAGCGAGCCAAGATAATAAAAGAGCTTGCAAGCTATGCAATTGTCATATTGGCTGCATTTATCCTTGCCAGTGTAACCAACCGTTTTCTCATTGTCAATGCACGTATTCCCACCGGTTCAATGATACCTACTATCATGGAGGGGGATAGAATTATCGGTAACCGCATAGCATACATGAGTTCAGAGCCGAAACGCGGAGACATCATCGTTTTCTATTACCCTGATGACGAGACGGAGAAATATGTCAAGCGTATCATCGGGCTTCCGGGCGAAACAGTTTACATTGCCGATGGGCTTGTCTACATCGACGGGCAGCCCCTGGACGAAAGCGATTATCTTACTATCACAACCGCCGGGGTCAGC
Source organism: uncultured Clostridia bacterium (assembly GCA_945836135.1). Classification (GTDB taxonomy): domain Bacteria; phylum Bacillota; class Clostridia; order Lachnospirales; family Lachnospiraceae; genus CAG-882. Next base: position 454 of record CAMAKT010000247.1, read on the forward strand.
GGACCTTTTGTCGTGCCTGAGGACAGCTATTTTGTGATGGGGGACAATCGTAATTCATCATGGGATTCACGTTTCTGGAAGAATACCTTTGTTCATAAGGATAAGATAATCGCCAAAGCAGAATTCTGCTATTATCCAAGCCTGCACTGGGTCAGATAAGGCTTAGCCTTATCTATTCCGGCGCAGTGCTCTGTTTCCACAATTTTTCATCAAAACGCAGCTTAACATCTTTGGCATAATCATTAAAGAATTTGGCAAACTGTTCCTCGCGGCGTTTCTGGATAATCTTCTCCTTCTGACTCTCAGCCTTGTCCTCCACATTATCATTCACACAATAGATAAGGTAAAAACCATTATCGCAGCTTATAATGCCGCTCATCTGTCCTTCATCGAGGTTGAATGCCGCTTCCTCAAATTCCGTAATCATTTCACCCCGCCCTATCTCCGCGGAATATTCCGAACTGTCGCTGTATCTTGAGGCTATCGTCAGGAAATCAGCTCCCTCATTAAACTCTGACATGGCTTTTTCAAGCTTCTTTATGGAATCCTTGGAATAGATATACTGTATTTTGATTATTCTAGCCTCATCAATGCTGACTTCTGTGTCCACATTCTTTGTGAGCTCCTCATAAGTCTTATCCGACAAATGCAGCATCACAAAGAGCTCCTCCAGTTCTTCATAGCTAATATAATCAAGCTCTGACTTATACTCATCATAGAACTCAGCTGCACTGTTCACACAATCTGCAGTCTCGACATCATCGAGTTCTATCCCTTTATCATCTGCAAGCATGTTGACAAGAAGAAGTCTCGCACACATATCAAGCACCGATTCCTCGACATAGTCGCCGAACTGCTTTCCGTTAACATCAACGCTCCATATACCTGTCGTCAGAATATCCTCATAACCCTTTTTTACACTTGACATCAGAAGCCTGACCTGTCCCTCTGTCAGCGAAAAGTCTCCGCTTTTCATCACGGCAGCCTCTTCAAGACCTGTTGAAAAATAAAATGTGGTTCCATTAAAGGTGAAGCCTTCTCTGTTCCGGTTACAGCCAATGCAAAGCAGCATTGCAGTAGTCAAAATGGCCATAACTGCCGCCTTTCCAACCAGCTTATGCCTCCACATACAGATATCTTCCATCCGGCAGAACAAATACCTCAAGTGCCTGCGTGACATCCTCCATATCCTCATCATCAAGTCCCTCTTCTCTCCAATAGGCACGAAGCTCCTTTTCGGAGTCGAATACCTGTGCAAAGCAATCATTCAAAAACTCCATAGCCCCTTCAATATCCTCTGCAACAGGCTCATCAAAAAGCTTTCCCTGTTCCTTTAAAAATACTTCCGCGCACATTCTGTCTATCTCATTCATTGTATTTCCTCCTGTTCATTTATTTCTACAAATAATTCTCTATTATTCTTTTAAGGCTGTCCTCTACCTTATCCGTCCTGTATCGGGCATGCTGTTTTACAGGCTGAACGGCATGGCTCATTACTACCGGATATCCGACGGCACTGAACATTTCAATATCGTTATAATTATCCCCAAAGGCGAGGCATTCCGATTTATCGATATTCATAATTCTCTGTATTGTCTGTATGGCGCTTCCCTTATTGACATTCTGTGCCGTATAGTCAAGCCAGAGAGTACCGGATACGCAGGACTGTGCCCTTCCCTCAAATGCATGAAGAAAATAATTCTCCGTATTTTTTATGCCCGTAGGGTCATACACCGATATCTTGACATAGTCCTCCCCGATGTTCTCCAAATCATCCGTCAGACAGATATCATTGCGCACTACATCCCTCATTCTTACAAGATACCCCTCTGTCTTAGGCTTAAGATATGAAGTTCTCTCACCGGATACAAGCACCTCACACTGTGGTACTGCTGTGATGGTCCTGATAATTTCCCTTCCAAGCTGCATATCCATCGGTGTCTTGTCAATCAGCTTGTCCTTGTATATAACAACTGAACCGTTCTCACATATATACATAAGCTCGTCCGCCACTTCGCCGAAAAGCCTGCGAAGGTTCGGGTACTGCCTTCCGCTGGCGGCACAGAAAATAATCCCCTTCTGTGTAAGCTGTTTAATGAGTGGTATCAGCTCTCCGGACACCTGCTGTGCCCCGTTAAGTAGTATGGTTCCGTCTAGGTCGCTGGCAATAAAACGTATCATGTTAATCCCCATTCCGCAGACGCATTTGCGCCGTTTTCATCAAAAAATACATTCCCTCATAATTCTTCCCACCGGAAGCCCTACTACATTGTTATAGTCACCGTCAATCTTGACAACAAACTCTGCAAAGCGTCCCTGAATCGCATAGGCTCCTGCCTTATCCATACATTCCCCTGTAGCCACGTAAGCTTCTATCTGTTCTGTAGTCATAGGTGCAACATATACCTTCGTCTCCTCCACAAAGGTTCTCGTCTGGGCGATTCCCTCCTTAAGGTACACAAGTGATACACCCGTATATACGCTGTGGCATTTGCCTGCCAGAAGTGTAAGCATCTCCACTGCATCCGCCTTATCCTTCGGCTTGCCAAGAACCCTGTCACCATATGCAACTACCGTGTCGGCACCAATTACAAGAATATCCCTTCCCTCAGCATCCTTATCCTCTGCTGACGTATCCGACAGCGAGTCCATTGCCGCCTTATACACAAGGTCCCTTGCCTTCTGTGATGACAGTTCCATTACAATCTCCCACGGTATCTTACGCGTTATCACCTCATCGACCTTGCTGGGTATCACTTCAAACTCAAGTCCCATCTGCTTAAGCAGCTCCCTGCGCCTCGGAGATGCGGAAGCTAATATTATCTTGTTCATATCACGAATTGTTTTCATCGCGTCAACCTCCAGAATAAATGCCGGACCGTCATACATCTTCCGCCGGCCAAGATAATTATAATCCATGACCTTAGCGCCGTCAACCGCAACTCCCCTGTGTATCAGTTAAAAAGTATTGCCGGACCATGGAAAAAAATCTCATACTATGTTATTATATTTTAATCAAATATAGGAGCATTTGAAATGTACAGATTAATGATTATTGAAGACGACGCGGGAATAGCCCAGGGAATTAAAGACCAGGCACAGATATGGGATTACGAAGGCCGCTGTTTAGAAAATTTGCGCAATAGCATTGGAGAATGTGCAAAATTCAAGCCCC
>CAMAKT010000248.1 GCA_945836135.1 uncultured Clostridia bacterium
GAGGAGGCAAGGATTAAGGCGAAGGAGTATTTCACACAGGCCTGCGCCAACAAGACAGAGAACTTTGCCAATGCAAGAGAGGTGCGCAATTATTTCGAGAAGGCGGTATCTAAGCAGGCGACGAGACTGGTGAAGAATATCAATGCCCTCGACGAGAAGATGTTGCTTACCATTGAGGCAGAGGATTTGGAGAATTTCGTGAGTGTAAGCTGATTGATGCTGTAATAGTGAAATTTGTGTGAATTGCTTTACTTTTATATGCAAAGTGTGATATAACTAAATAGCCGTTTTTAAACGGCGGATATTATTTTTTTTAAACCCGAAGGGGAAGAAGTGGAGGATTACAGTGAAAAAAAGAGTTTTGGCACTTGCTATGGCAGGTGTTATGGTTTTGGGACTTACAGCATGCGGCAAGAAGAATGGAGATAATACTACGACTACAGCAGGGGATACAAATACAACATCGGCAGCAGAGAGCACTACTGAGGCACAGCCGGTGTCCCAGACAACACAGGTTGCTGATTACAGCCAGTATGTTACATTAGGCCAGTATACAGGACTTGAGATTGCGGTGGATGCTGCGGTTGTTACTGACGATGATATTCAGAATTATAAGGATTCATGTCTTTATTATTACAATACCAATTATGTTGAGCCGGAGCACATTACCACAGGGACAACCAAGGAGGGCGATGTGATTAACCTTAACTACAGCGGTAAGCTTAATGGTGAGGCATTTGATGGCGGCACAGCTACGGATCAGAGTTATACTGTAGGTTCCGGAAGATTTATTTCAGACCTGGACACCCAGCTTGCAGGTCTTGAGGTTGGCAAGGAATATGAGCTTCCTTGTACATTCCCTGAGGATTACAGCGGCAACCCTGACCTTGCAGGTAAGGAAGTTGTGTTCGTGGTTACCGTTAATTACATTGAAGGGGAGAAGGATGAGTACGAGTGGGGCGATGAGTTCGTTAACCTCTATACCAGTGGTGAATTCACATCTACCGCAGCGTTCGAGGAGTCTTTTACAGCAGAACTTCTTGCAACAGCTCAGGAAAGCCAGCAGACAGAGTTTGATAACGGTTTATGGAACACTATTATTGAAAATTGCACTTTTAACTCACTTCCGGAGGAGAAGGTTGCAGGTATAGCTGAGGATTATTTAAGCTATTATACTGAGTATTTCACATACTATGCATCAATGTACGGAATGGATATGGCATCCTATCTGGCAGGTATGTATGGCATGACAGAAGAAGACCTTACGGCTGAGTGCCAGTCCATGGCAGAGCAGGAGGTAAAGTTTATCATGGTTGCCTGCGAGATTTATAAGGCACTTGGTAATACTTTATCCGATGAAGAGTTCAACAGCAGAGCGCAGGAGGCAGCAAGCAGCTACGGATTCGAGTCTGCAGCAACCTTTATTGAGGAGTATGGCGAGGAGTATGTACGCGAGAGCTTTATTTTTGATATTGTAAGTGATTATCTTTCAGAGAACAATACAATGGTTATTAATGAATAATACAGGCTACAGTTCATATAGGGCGGCACATTATGCTTTTAATGTGCCGCCCTTTGTGCTATAATTACAATAATAGGGTGGATATAGAAGGCTATATGTATGTACGATAGGAGGAGAGTCATGGAAAGCAGGGAAGCTGTGAACATTTTTAAGGAAGTTGCACAAGCAGCAGGGGATATAGTATTTCGCTATGATTTGCTGACGCGGAAATTTATGCAGTATTCTGACAAGATTGAGTTATCAAAATACGGTTCATGGCTGTATGATTTCGACAATGCCATGATAGGTGCTGAAATGATATATTCGGAAGATATAGATAATTTCAGAAAAATGATGGCACGTGTTAAAGAAGGGGACAGGGGAAACATAGAAGGACTGTTCCGTATGCGTGTGCACGTCAGTGCCGACTACCGCTGGCACTATCTTGTTGCATGCACTAATTATGATAAAGGTGTTCCGACAGATGTTGTGGGAAGAATTACGGATGTCCACAGGCTTATAACGAATGAACACTTAAAGAGGACGGACGTTCATGAAAATAAGCAGGATATGATGGGGTTGCTCGACAGAAATACCATGTTTGACACCATTATCCGCTTTGAGCACAAGCATAAGAATGATATCATGGTGGCATGTATAGTATTCAATATGCCGGCATACGATACTATCATTAGCAGGCTTGATATGCAGAAGTCACAGGAATTTCTGATTAATCTTATACGACGTATCAGAAGAAATTTTCCTCATGGTGCGCTTGTGGGAAGAGTCGATATTCATCGGTTTGCTGTTTTAACGGCAGGGCTTAATTCTCCGGTTGATATAGGAGAGGCGATTGCCAAGTGCAGACATGACATTGAGGAATATGGCAGACAATACCGGGAACAGCTTGGAGACACACAGCTTGATGTCATCGTCGGAGTGGATTTAGAGAGTAATCGTGAGGGAATTGGTGCAATAATCTATGGCAGGGCTCAGAAGGCTTTGGATGAAGCGAATAAGATAGGCATTGGCAGCGTGATTTTTTTCAGAAATAAAGATGAGAAAAAGCATTCCGACAATACGGATATGCATGGAACGCAGGATATGATTGCGGAATATGCTCTTAGGATAATGAGCAATGATCCGCAGAAAAACAATGATATATTATCGCGTATTACGTCAAGCGTCAAGGATTTGGCGGAGAAGCTTGCTGCTAAGTATGGATTTGAGCGCGCCTCTGTCAGCTTATGCAGTGAAGGACAATACGAAGAGTGTGGACAGTGGAAGAGCGCCAAAATAGGTCAAATTCCCGACGGAAGTCTGCTTCATATCAGAGGACCTAAGGATAATATTGAAGAGAAGGTGGATTTCTGGGAGCCGTACATAGTTCATGATGTGTTTTCATACCCGGACAGCAGCTGGTATGGGAGAATGGTGGGGGCTACGGCAGTGCGAAGCTTTATTCAGGCCGGCATTGAGTGCAGCAATGGCTTGCGCGGAATAGTTTCCTTTGAGTATTATACACAGCCTCATGTATGGAAAGAACGGGAGCTGGAATTATTTGACACGGTAAAGTATGTGGCGGATTTCTACGCCAGATATATGGACAATGAACAAAAAGAGGTGTAATACGGATGGTTACATTGTTGTCAAGGATTTTTATAAAAGATAATACTGGGGATGTCAGGAAGGCATACGGAACCCTGTGCAGTGTACTTGGAATTGTGCTTAATATTCTGCTTTTTGCCGGCAAATACATAGCAGGGGTTATAAGCAGCTCCATAGCAATTATGGCGGACGCATTTAACAACCTGTCGGATGCGGGGTCATCTTTTATTACGCTGGTGGGCTTTCGTTTTGCGGGTAAGAAGCCCGACCCGGAGCATCCGTTCGGCCATGGACGTTTTGAGTACATATCCGGTTTCATAGTTTCGATTGCGATAATCGTAATGGGACTTGAACTGGGGCATTCATCAATTGACAAAATCATACATCCTGAGCCGGTTGACACAAGTATTGTGGCTATAGGTATACTTGTGGTATCTGTTGCCGTTAAGATATATATGTGCATATATAACCGTGTAATCGGAAAGAAAAT
>CAMAKT010000249.1 GCA_945836135.1 uncultured Clostridia bacterium
TACCTTCCCAGAAGCTCCATATTCTTCTTAATCAGCTCACATCTCTGTGCCACACATTCCACTGAGCGTCCCGGGTCCTGCGGCGTATTAAATACATAGTCGATAAGCTTATCAACCGTAGTTGTTGCCACATGCAGTCTCGTGTCGGAGGAAGCATAATATATGAATACCTCACCCTTGTCATTTGCTATGGCTCCGTTGGTAAATACAACATTGCTTACATCTCCGACTCTCTCCTCGCCCCTCGGTCCGATAAGAAGTCCCGAAGGCTCAGCGATAACCTTGGACGGGTCATTAAGGTCTGTAGCAAAAGCATAGATAACATAGCGAAGTCCTGCTGCGGTATTTCTCACGCCGTGGGCAATATGAATCCAGCCGCGCTCCGTCTTAATCGGCGTGGCTCCGGCACCGTTCTTTGCCTCCGTGATGGTGTGGTACTTTCTGAGGCTTGTCATTTTTTCCTCGTCAATTACTGCATGGGTAATATCGTCACAGAGACCGAAGCCGATTCCGCCGCCGCTGCCTGTGTCGATGAAGTCATCCATAGGTCTTGTATAAAAAGCATACTTGCCGTTGACAAACTCAGGGTGAAGCACAACATTTCTCTGCTGAGGCGAGCGCAGGGTCACCAGATTATCAAGTCTCTCCCAGTTCTTCAGATCCTTGGTTCTGACAATTCCCGCTGCTGCCACTGCCGCTGAAAGGTCATTCACCGATTTGTCCTTACTCTCAGAGCAGAACACGCCGTAAATATAGCCGTCTTCATGCTGTGTCAGACGCATATCATATACATTGGTCTCCTCCGGGCAGGTGTCAGGAAGCAGTATCGGATAATCCCAGAAACGGAAATTGTCAATTCCGTTATCGCTTTCTGCCACGCCGAAGAAGGACTTTCTGTCATTCCCCTCAATTCGCGCAATCAGATAATACTTGCCATTAAGCATAATGGCTCCGGAATTCATGACCGCATTGATTCCAAGCCTCTCCATAAAATAAGGATTGGTCTCCTTGTTAAGGTCATATCTCCACTCTATCGGTGTGTGCTCCCTTGTCAGCACCGGATTCTCATATCTGTCAAATACACCATTGTAAAAGCTGCTCTTATTATTCTTTCTCGCAAGAAGCCTCTCCTGCTTCTCCTTCTCTACATAATATTTCTCATGAATCATAATCTTTCCTCTTTTCTATCCTAATCTTCTTATAACTTCCATACACATTCTTCCGTTATGGTACGGGCATTTCCATGGCTCCACGATAGGTCTGCCCTCATCCGGCGTACCGTCTGCATTGGTTGCCCAGAACCACTCAGAGCCGGGTCTTCTGTCAATCTGGTGAGCCTGTATGAATTCCCACTGTGCCAGTGCGGCATCCCTATAGCAGCGGGCATCCGGCTCCTTTTCAAAGCCGTTTAAGAAGCCCACAACAGCCTCCGCCTGAACCCACCATACACGCAGGTTATTCACAACCCCTCTGTCACATTCGTTAGCAAGGGAATTTCCGTCAAAAGCCACCTCATAAATCTGCTTGGTGAGTGTCTTTGTAATCGGCGTCAGTTTGTCATAGTAGTGCCTGTATATTGGCTGTGTCTTAACATCCTCTGCGACAAGACGCTCTTCCTGAAGTCCGATAATCTCAATACCTCTGTCAATGAGCCATGCGGTTTCAATGTCATGCCCGTAGGAATGCAAATCAAGAATTGTATTGTAATTGGCATCAAAGAATACCTCCTGACGTTTTTTCTCTGGGTTGTATATCTTATCTGCGAACAAATCGAGTATAAAGCACAGTCTTTCTTTTACCTTCTCATCCCCGGTAACACGGTAGAGCTCAGTATATGCTTCAAAAACATGAAGCAGGGTATTCATGGTCTTGTCTGCCATCACGCCGTTCTCCGAGAGCTTCTCGTTGGATTCCGGCTTGAAATCCCTTGTAAACGCCTCAAGGTATCCCACCTCATCCCTGCATTTTGTCTCAATAATGTCATACAGCTCGTATGCCAGCTTGAGAGCTTCCTCATCCTGTGTCGCCTCATAATAGGATGATAGAGCATAGATGCAGAATGCCTGATTGTAGGTATGCTTGGTGGTGTCAAGGGGCTTTCCGTCATGGGTCAGCGACCAGTATATTCCACCGTATTCCCTGTCAATGCATTTGTCCCGAAGAAATGCATAAGCATGCTCTGCCTCCTTAAGTATCTTCTTATCCTTAAGAAGTGTATAGGCGTTAGAAAAGAACCATGTAATTCTGCTGTTTAATATGCAACCCTTTTCCGCCTTCCTGTCAAGCTGCAAATCGTATGACAGATAGCCATAATAGCCTCCGTCCTCATCATCCATAAGGCTCTTCCAAAAAGGCAGAATCCTCATGGTAAGCTCCTTTGTGACCTCGTCCTTAAGCATCAGCAAATCATCATCCAACGGGATGGTGTTGCACTTAGGACTTACAATCTTTGAACCGCTCATTTTTACCTCCTGTTATATGTTAATTTTTCTCACACTATCCTTAATGACCATATGCCCTTCCACAATGTACACTCTGCGCCTGTAATCCTCACCGGAAATCTTTTTAATCAGGGTGTGCACCGCCCGCCTTGCCATTTCCTTTATATCAACCTCATATGTCGTAATCTCCACATCGCAAAGTCCCGGATACAGAAAATTATCATATCCCACAACGGAAATATCCTCCGGCACCTTAAGTCCTCTGGCTGTAAGTTTTCTTACAAGATAGCTCGCCGCAAGGTCGCAGTTGCACACAAAAGCTGTGGGAAGCTCATCCGGAAGCACCAGGTATTTGTCGGGGTCAATGACCCCATGCTCCTTCTCCCTGTCCTCTATAACCCATTCATTTTTTACCTCGCAGCCATGTTCCATCATAGAACGCATGTAACCCATGTACCTGTCTGTGATGGAGCCTGTGGCAAGCACCGTCCCCACATAACCTATCTGCGTATGTCCCATGCCGAAAAGATAATTGGTAAGGCGGTATGCCCCGTAATAGCTGTCTGAAATAACTGCGTCGGACTCTTTTTTCTTGTCGCAGAAATCAAGGTATATAACCGGCATACGACAGTTATCATTGAGAAAATCCAGATAATCAAAACTCAATCGTCCCATAACGATTATGCCGTCCACTCTGCCCTCCTCCACCATCTTAGGAAGTCTGCGTTCCTTCTCTGCAGTGATATCAAGCGGCTCAAGCAATGTAAAACACTGTCTTGCAATTGCCCTGCCTGTAAGCTGATTGTACAGTTGCAGATAAAATGAATCATATTTATCCAGATATCGCTCGCCCACCAACACTCCCAGGGTATAGCCGTTCTGTTTTGCCTCCCTGGGTTCCTTAGAAGGCGGCACATAGCCCATGCTGTCAGCAAGCTCCACTATCCTGCTTCTTAGTGTTTCGCTCACTCCCTTTTGACCGGAAAGCGCCTTTGAAACAGTTACGGTGCTTACTCCCAGACTAGCTGCAATATCAGATAAGCGGACTGATTTCTTCAAGATTAGTTCTCCTTCCGTACAAGGTGAATAAGCTTCGACTTAAAGTCACCCCACATGTTCTCTATGCGAAGACC
>CAMAKT010000250.1 GCA_945836135.1 uncultured Clostridia bacterium
AACTCTATTCGCCCGTAAGATTTCTCCGCTGCCTCGGTGGTTGCTTCTGTGAGTGCTTCGGTGGTGGTGTCAATTTCACTGGTTGTGGGTTCAATCTCAGTTGTGGCTTCTGTTACGGAAGCGGTTTCGGTTGTAGTTATCTCGTTAATTGTCTGCTCTGTGTTGTCGGCGCTTACGTATGCATGGCAGCCGCTGCATATCAGAAGAATTGCTGCTCCGGTACCAAGAAGTGCTGCTTTATTAAATCTTCTTTTCATTTTCTTCCTCCTGTCATCATTAGCATGGATTATATTTTTTGTAGCTGATGGCTCTAATCGAATACGGTTTGTATAACGTAGAGTTGTGATTAAATTGAGTATAGCATATAAGTGGTAAAAGGTTGTTACATTTTATTTAAATTTTGTTACGATTATATTAAGTTTTGTTACGAATATATTAAACACTGAAGGTGTCATAAAAAAGGTTTACTTTATGATATATACGTGTTAATATATTAAATGCGCCAAAAAGATAAATAGCGCTAATGATGGAGGCATTAATGGAAAAGAATATGAAAGAAAATAAAATGGGAACCATGCCCATAGACAAGCTGATAATATCAATGTCGCTTCCGATTATGATATCCATGCTTGTTCAGGCATTATATAATATTGTTGACAGTATTTTTGTCGCAAAGATAAGTGAGGATGCACTGACTGCTGTGTCCATGGCGTTTCCTATACAGAACCTTATGATTGCAGTGGGAGCCGGAACGGCGGTGGGTGTCAATGCGCTGCTTGCAAGGTCACTTGGAGAGAAGGATTACGGCAGGGTTAATAAGATTGCGGAGAATGCGGTATTTCTTGCATTTCTAAGTTATCTTGCATTTCTTGTGATAGGATTGTTCATGGTGGAGCCTTTTTACAGAAGCCAGACCGATATTGAGTCCATTATTACTTACGGCAAGGAATATATGGTGGTTGTCTGCTGCTTTTCTTTCGGAATATTTGCGCAGCTTATGTTTGAGAGAATGCTGCAGGCTACGGGAAAGACATTATATACCATGTTTACCCAGGGAATAGGTGCGATTATCAACATAATCCTTGACCCTATTCTTATATTCGGATTGCTTGGCATGCCTAAGCTGGGTATTACAGGTGCAGCGGTTGCTACGGTTATTGGACAGATTGCCGCAGGAATTCTTGCAATTATATTTAATCAGTTGAAGAATCATGAAGTACGCATTAACATGAGGGGCTTCAGACCGAGCGGGCAGATTATCGGAATGATATACGGAATTGGTGTGCCATCCATAGTAATGCAGGCTATTGGCTCGATTATGAATTATGGAATGAATGTTATACTTATCTCATTTTCGTCCACTGCAACGGCGGTGTTCGGCGTGTATTTTAAGCTTCAGAGCTTTGTGTTTATGCCTACCTTTGGACTTAACAACGGCGTAATTCCGATTATTGCATATAATTACGGTGCTAGGAACAGAAGCAGGGTGGTCAAGACAATAAAGCACAGCATTGTATACGTTATGTCGATACTGATTATAGGGCTTATTATTTTCCAGACAATACCGGGACCGCTTCTTAAGCTCTTTGATGCCTCTGAAAATATGCTGGGTATGGGTGTTCCGGCGTTGCGAACTATCAGTCTCAGTTTTATTCTGGCCGGTTTCTGTATAGCCTGTGGCAGTGCATTTCAGGCACTGGGAAAGGCAGTGTACAGCATGGTGGTATCGGTTGCAAGACAGCTTGTAGTACTACTACCGGCGGCTTATATTCTGGCACAGTTTGGCAATGTCAACCTTGTATGGTGGGCGTTTCCAATTGCAGAGCTTATGTCACTTGCAATGACTACATTTTTTATGATAAAACTAAATAAAAAGGTTATTTCACGAATAGGAGGCCGTGATGGGAAGACAGATACTTGCAGTTATTGATATGCAGAATGACTTTATCGATGGGGCACTGGGGACCAAGGAGGCAGTGGATATTGTCGACAAGGTGGCGGACTATATTAGGAATTTTGACGGTGAGGTTGTTTTCACCCGGGATACTCATTTTGAGGGTTATTTGGATACACAGGAGGGCAGGAGACTTCCGGTGCCTCATTGTATCAAGGGCACTAAGGGCTGGGAGATATGTGATGCCCTTAAGGCACTTCAGAACGAAGACACCAGAATATTTGACAAGCTCACCTTTGGCTCCACAGAGCTGGCAGAATACCTTAAGAATGTTTCGAATCTTGACACTGTTGTGCTGGTGGGTCTGTGCACGGATATCTGTGTGATATCCAATGCTATGGTGATTAAGGCATATATGCCGGAGGTAGAGGTTAAGGTGATTGAGAGCTGCTGCGCAGGAGTTACACCGGAGAGCCATGCCAATGCACTTAAGGCAATGCAGATGTGTCAGGTGACTATTGATGGCTAAATTTACCAAGAAGATTATTATTGATACCTTTATGCAGTTGTTGGAGGATAACAGCCTCGACAAGATAAGTGTTAAGGACATCGTAGAGGAATGTGAGATTAACAGGAACACATTCTATTACTATTACAGTGATATATACGATTTGCTTGAGGATGTTTTTAAGACTGAGACGGAGAAATTCCTTGTGAGAGAGGTAAGGGAGGATATAACCTTCTTTGAGGAGTACAGGAGGGCGGCGGATATAATACTTAACTACAAGAGGGCCGTTATACATATTTATAATTCCAGAAAGAGGGATGTACTGCACGACTATCTGCAGACGGTTTCCTTTGAGCTAATCGGACGCTTTGTCCGCAGGGAAGCGAAGGAGTATGATATATCAGAGCATGATATTGAATACATTGTCAGGTTTTACAGCTATGCCATAATCGGTAACACAATGGACTGGATAGAGAGGAAGATGCCGACGGTCAATGAGGATTTTATTCTCAAGATATCTAATACCTTTTCTGCCACGGTGAAGGATATGATTTTAGACTGCGTCAATAATAAAGCATGAAAAAGTGTCAATTTCAGACACTTTTTTATTTTGCCCAAAAATCGAACACTTCCGAAATACTGTCTGTATTAATTGCAATTGAGAAGATATATGATTGTTGACATAGAGGAGGCAAAGGAAAATGAGAAATGATTAAGATGCTTAAGGTAGTTAAAAATGCATATATCGTCTCGGATTTATGCCTGATTGCAGTTGGTGTGTTATTGTTTTCCTGTCCATCAATGGCGTTAAACATAATGTGTAAAATATTCGGAGCCGTACTTGTGCTGCTTGGCATCGTAAAGGTACTTGGATATTACACAAAGGATATATTCCAGCTTGCATTTCAGTTCGACTTTGCACTGGGTATTATTTCAATAATTTTAGGAATAATGCTTATAACGAGAATCACATATAGGGTTGATACTTTATCCGTAGGTGTGGGCATATTTATTCTGGTTGACGGTACACTCAAAATCCAGACGGCGTCTGATGCAAGACGGTTCGGAATCGCGAAATGGTGGTACATCCTGATAATTGCACTGGCTGTATCAATAGTCGGGCTGCTGCTTCTTGCGGTACCGTTTCAGACAGCATCGGCTGTTACGAGAAT
>CAMAKT010000251.1 GCA_945836135.1 uncultured Clostridia bacterium
GGGAGATGCTGCATACATCATGTCTGAAAATGAAAAGCTTGCTTATATTGAACCTATTCAGGGAACAAATATATGGTGTGATTCCATGGTTATTACCAAGGATTGTGCCGAAGTAGAGCTTGCCCATTCATTTATCAACTTCATGCTGGACGAGGACAATGCCCTTGCAAACACGCAGGAAGTAGGCTATTCATCTCCGGTACAGTCTGCCTTTGACAGGATGCAGGTGGAGGATTATGCAGGCATCAGTGCTTATGTGACAAGAGTCGGATACGAGAAGGACGAGGTATTTGCATATCAGGAGACGGCATTTAAGTCATATTGTGCAGATTTGTGGACAAAGGTTAAGGCACACTAATTTTTGGGAGAAAATATATGTCAGGTTCAACATACGGTAAATTATTCAGGGTCAGCACATGGGGCGAGTCTCATGGTAAGGCATTAGGAGTTGTTATAGACGGCTGCCCGGCGGGGGTAGAACTCTGTGAGGCGGATATACAGGTGCTTTTAGACCGAAGAAAGCCAGGTCAGTCAAGATATGTCACACAGCGCAAGGAAAGTGACAGTGTGGAGATACTTTCCGGTGTCTTTGAGGGAAAGACCACGGGAACGCCGATTTCACTCATTGTAAAAAATGAGTCACAGCGTTCTGCAGATTATTCGGAGATTGCTTCCTATTACAGACCGGGGCATGCGGATTATACCTTTGATGAGAAATACGGCTTCCGGGATTACAGAGGCGGCGGACGCTCATCGGGACGGGAGACCATAGGAAGAGTTGCTGCCGGGGCTGTTGCCCTTAAGATACTGGATATGCTCAACATCAAGGTATATGCCTATGCAGCGGCAATCGGGGGCATAGAGTATGACAGGGAGCGTTTCTCAATGGAAGAGAGGGACAACAATCCCTTTGCAATGCCGGATGCCGTGGCTGCCGAGGAGATTAGAAAATACGCTGATGAAAAGCTTTCCGAATGTAATTCCATGGGCGGTATTATCGAATGTGTGGTAAAGAATATGCCTGCCGGAATTGGTGAACCTGTATTTGAAAAGCTGGATGCCAACCTGGCCAAGGCTATTATGTCAATCGGTGCTGTGAAGGGTTTTGAAATTGGTGACGGCTTCAAGGTGGCTGCATCTACAGGACTTGAGAATAATGACGCTTTCCGCATGAAGGACGGCAAGGTTGTGAAGGCTACAAACCATGCGGGAGGTATATTAGGAGGCATGAGTGACGGTTCGGACATAATACTTCGCGCCGCTGTAAAGCCTACACCATCCATTGCGTCAATACAGCAGACAGTCAATAAAAAGGGCGAGGAGATTGACATATCAATTCACGGCAGACATGACCCTATGATTGTTCCGAGAGCTGTTGTAGTGGTAGAAGCAATGACCGCCATTACCCTTGTGGACATGCTGTTTATGGGCATGACCAGCAGAATTGACAGGATAGTGGAATATTATAAGAATGGAGATTAACATGTACGAATTACTTACAACGGACGGAATGGCGAAGCGGGGAGCTTTTCATACAGTTCATGGCACGGTTCAGACCCCTCTGTTTATGAATGTGGGAACCGCAGCAGCCATTAAGGGAGCCGTGGCAACCACGGATTTGAGGGAAATAGGTACACAGGTAGAACTGTCAAATACCTATCATCTTCATGTAAGACCGGGGGATAAGATTGTAAAGCAGATGGGCGGACTTCACAAATTCATGAACTGGGACAGACCTATTCTCACCGATTCAGGCGGATTTCAGGTGTTTTCCCTAGCAAGCCTCAGAAAGATTAAGGAGGAGGGAGTATACTTTAATTCCCACATTGACGGCAGGAAGATTTTTATGGGACCGGAGGAGAGCATGCAGATTCAATCCAATCTGGCATCAACCATTGCGATGGCATTTGACGAGTGCCCTCCACATCCGGCTACCAGAGAATATATGCAGAATTCGGTGGACAGAACCACGAGATGGCTGCACCGCTGCAAGGCAGAGATGACAAGACTTAACGGTCTTGAGGATACAATTAACAAAAACCAGATGCTTTTTGGAATAAATCAGGGTGGAACCTTCGAGGATATCCGTATTGAGCACGCCAAGACCATAGCGGAGCTTGACCTGGACGGCTATGCGCTGGGTGGTCTGGCTGTGGGGGAGAGCCACGAGGAAATGTATCATATTATTGAGGCTACGACACCACATCTGCCAAAGAATAAGCCGACCTACCTTATGGGTGTGGGAACACCGGCTAACATACTTGAGGCGGTTGACCGCGGCGTTGACTTTTTTGACTGTGTGTACCCATCACGCAACGGGCGACATGGTCATGTATATACCCACCGCGGAAAAATCAATCTCTTCAACGCCCAGTATGAGCTTGACAATGAGCCTATCGAGGAGGGCTGCGGCTGTCCTGCCTGCAGAAATTACAGCAAGGCATATATCCGCCACCTGCTTAAGGCTAAGGAAATGCTGGGAATGCGTTTGTGTGTTCTTCATAATCTGTATTTTTACAATCATTTGATGGAAGATATCCGTACAGCCATTGAGGAACACCGCTATGGTGAGTTCAAGAGAAAGACGTTAGAAGGGCTGCAGGAGTTAGACGGGAATATTTATCTGTAGGATATGGAGACAATATGGAGAGTGCAACAAAGCAGGCAGTTGTGGAAGCCCTTATGAGGCTGCTTAATAAAAAATCACTGGATGACATAAGCATATCGGAGTTTGCCAAGGAGGCAGGAATATCGAGAATGACCTTTTACCGGAATTACCAGGTCAAGGAGGATGTTTTTTTAGACCATTTCAAGTCGGTTCTGGAAGACTACAAAAGAGACAATGGTGAACACTACGGGGAAGGCGAATTCAATGACAGAAAGAACATTGTTCACTGCTTTGAGTATTTTGCCAAGCATAAGCAGTTTCTTGAGGCGGTGCTCAAAAGTGGATATTATTATACTTTTCTTGCCATAGTTGACAATTATGTTATGGAGACCTGGTTAAAGCCCGGAGACGGAGTAGAAAAAGAGTACCGCCTGCACGCTTTTGCAGGGGCGCTGTTCAACGTGTATATATGCTGGGTGACCAACGGCTATAAGGAAACTCCGGAAGAAATAGCGGATATACTTCAATAAGGATTATTTGTATGGGGACACATTTTTTCAGAAATGTGTCCCTTAAATTAATTAATGAAAATGCCTCTTGACTCGTCCCTTAGGGGGAGGGTATAGCATAGCCGTATAACAAAAAGGAGGCTAAGTATGAATTCATGTATTGAAGTAAAGGACTTAACAAAGTCATTTAACGGAAGGAAAGTTGTAGATGGAATTACCTTCAGTGTAGAGAAAGGAGAGGTTATTGGACTTTTGGGTCATAACGGGGCAGGGAAAAGTACAACTATTGACTTGCTTCTTGGACTGAAGAAGCCGGATTACGGTTCCGGAACAATATTTGGACTTAATCCGGCTACAAATCGTAAGGCAGTATTTGAACGGGTTGGTGTGCAGCTGCAATCCTCTAATTATCAAAATAATATTCGGGTGGATGAACTTTGTAAAGAAATGTCGG
>CAMAKT010000252.1 GCA_945836135.1 uncultured Clostridia bacterium
GTGTAGACACAGGAGGATAATGTATGTTTAAGGAAATAGGAGATTCTTTTTTAGCCGGAAATCACCCGTTTAAGGAGTTCGCACCTTACCCGAAGGCTTGCGAACGGGCTGCTTGGGAAGCGCTTGACGCTGAGACTTTAGACGCACTTACAAAGAGCGGTGAGCGGTTTATCGGGTTTGAGTATCCTTATCTTAAGGCTACGGATTTTATGGAATTTAGCCGCACCGGAAACCGCACCAACTATGAGGATAAGCTTTTTATAAAAAGAAAGGCTCTTAATGCACTTGTTCTGGCTGAATGTGCGGAGCACAATGGACGTTTCTTAGATGACATAATCAACGGAATATTTGCAATATGTGACGAGACGGCATGGCAGCTTCCGGCACACAATTCATATACCCGGAACACACCGCAGCTTATACTGCCTGACGTAAGTGCTCCGGTTATCGAATTATTCTCATGTGAAGCTGCGGCTGTGCTTTCCACAGCATACTATCTGCTAAAAAACGAGCTTGATGCTGTAAGTCCATATATCTGCAGCCGAATTGTCTACGAAGTCAAGCGCCGTGTAATCACCCCATACATTACCAGACATTTCTGGTGGATGGGCAGAGGTAAGGAAGAGATGTGCAACTGGACAATCTGGTGCACTCAGAATATCCTTCTTACCGCCTTCATGCTTCCGCTTTCGGAGAGGACAAGAGGTCATATTCTAAAAAAAGCCTGCGCAAGTACAGACTATTTTCTTAAGGACTATGGTGATGACGGATGCTGCGACGAAGGTGCACAGTACTACCGCCATGCAGGCTTATGTCTATATCAGACACTGGATATATTGTGCCGTGTAACCAACAATTATTTTAACTCGCTTTGGCAAAATGAAAAAATCAAGAACATTGCACTGTACATACTGAATGTGCACGTTGATGACAAATACTATATTAATTTTGCCGACTGTTCCCCTGTAGCGGGACGTGCCGGAATCCGGGAATACCTCTTCGGAAAAGCCTGCGATCTTGATAATCTCGCCATGTTCGCAGCCCTCGATTATAAGCGTAATCCCGATAAATTCCAGCCCGAGGAGAACAATATGTACTACCGCCTACAGGAGGTATTTACAAGAAAGGCTATTCTTAGCGAAGACACAACTGCAGCCATTTTCCACCCGCCTGTATTCTATTCCAGTGTCGGTCTGTGGATTGCAAGAAACAGCATCTATACTGCCGCTGCCAAATGTGGTGACAATAACGACAGCCACAACCACAATGACACGGGAAGCATTACACTGTATAAGAACGGTCAGCCGCTTCTCGTTGACATCGGCGTGGAAAGCTACACCAAAAAGACCTTTTCCCCGCATCGCTACGAGATATGGACAATGCAGTCCGACTATCACAACCTGCCGACAATCAACGGATGCATGCAGCAGAACGGTGCCGAATACAGAGCAACCGATGTCTCACACTCCTTCAATGTCGAGGGCGGCAGTATATCAATGGATATCGCAAAGGCCTACCCTGCCAAGGCACATATCAAAACATATAACCGAAGTGTCTCTCTAACCAATGCCGGGCTTAAATTAAACGACAATTGGCGCTTCACAGATTTGAAGTTCCACCCTGTCACACTTAATTTTATTACTTATGAAAAGCCCGTTCTGAAGGACAACGCACTGCTCATCGGTGAACTTGGCAAAATCACCTTTCCGCCAGACTGCAACGTGCAGCTCGAGGAGCTTCCAATCACCGACCCACGTCTTATGCAGTGCTGGAAACACAGCCTGTACCGCATACGCATCAGTACGGTTGGAAACTCGACTGAATTGTTCATATCATAGTCTTCTGTTTGCACCGACAATTTACTTTTCATATTAATTTTTAAGGAGTATAATATACAAAAAGACAGAACCTTAAGTTCCTGTCAGAAATGGAGAAGAATATTATGAAGTTAAAAGAATTACAGGACGCCATGATTGCTGCCATGAAGGCTAAGGACAAGTTCAGAAAGGATGCCATATCCGACCTTGTCTCCGCCGTAAAAAAGAAAGGAATTGATGCGGGCTGCCGCGAAAACATTCCTGACGATATGGCAAATGAGGCTATTCTAAAGGAAATCAAGACCGTTAAAGAACAGATTGATACCTGCCCTGCTGAGCGCACCGAGCTATTAGAGGAATACAAGAAGCGCTACGAGATTATGAATGAGTTCGCTCCTAAGATGCTCTCCGCCGATGAAGTAGCATCCATCATCAAGGAGAAGTTCGCAGACGTTCTCGCCACCGGAAACAAGGGCCAGATTATGAAGGCTGTCATGGGCGAGTTAAAGGGCAAAGCTGACGGCAAGGTCATCAATCAGGTAGTTGCTGAGCTTACAAAATAAACGTGCGCCGCTAGGCGCACGACATGAAAGAGAGTGCGCACAGCGCACTCTCTTTTATTCCCAATAATCTGATTATAACATACATCTTAGTTGGACGGATGCGGCATATACTGGTACAACTGCATCGCAGTGGAGCCAATCGGCATACTCTGAAGAATCACCTTGCCCGGTCCGTATACCACAGTATTGAACAATCCCTCTCCTCCGAAAAAAATATTTCCAACGCCCTTAATGGAGCGGATTTCCATTCTGCAGCTCTCAGACATAGCAGCCACATATCCTGTATCCACAATCTTGCAGTCCCCGGCAGCAATTTCATACTCATGAGCCGAACCGTCAATCTCTAAGAATACAATTCCGCTTCCCGTGAACTTTCTCATAAGAAAGCCTTCTCCACCGAAGAAGCCTCTTCCTAACTTCTGGTGAATGTACACTTCATTTTTGACATTACCTACTGATGCTAAGAATGACCCCTTCTGAACTATAATTCCATTCCCCGGTGTAATCTCGACCGCCTGAATGGAACCCGGAAACTTGGATGAAAAGGCAATCTCACCATCGCGCCTTGCACAGTATGTATTGGTAAAAGCACTCTCATTGGTTAACATACGCCCGAACATTTTCCCCAGTCCGCCCGCTGCAGTCTGCATCTCAATCTCGTCATCCATCCAGGACATTGCCCCTGCCTCACACTCAATCTGCTCGCCCTGCATAAGCCGTACCTTAAGAACAGGTAAATTACCGCCTTCAATCTTATAATTCATATTAATCTTCCCTCCCATTATATTTTTTGTTTTGGTATATAAATATATTTACATATTATATTTTAATCTTTTTTGCATTATATGCCAATGCTTTTTTCATATTTTGGTGTACAATTAGTTGGATTAAATCTTGAAAATGTGGTTCAAATGGATTACACATACAGGCGGAGAGAATGGTCTTCAATTTCAAATAGATGGGATAGCCTATTCGGGAAAATAAGCATCTGAGATATATATAAAAAGAGCGCGAGACGGCGCACGAGGTCCGGGGGACCTCGGCTTTGCGCGGACCGGAGCGGAGCGGAGACAATCGAACTTCGAGGCACGGCTGTGCCTCGAAACAAATAAAAAGGACATCCGCTTGGATGTCCTTTTTATTTGTTCCAAGAGCGCGAGACGGGAATCGAACCCG